>NZ_CP091854.1 GCF_022059845.1 Terrirubrum flagellatum
ATGACATCGCAGTTTGATCGTCGCCAGATGCTCGCCGGCGCGGCCGCCGCCGGTTTGGCGGGCGCGCTTGAAAGCCAGTCAACCGCGCAGGCGCAGACCAAATCGAATATCGCCGTGCGCATCGATCGCGACCTCGATGCGATCGATCCCGCTTATCGCACCGGCCCGTGGGACGGCAACGTGGCACGCACCGTGTTCCAGCGTCTCGTGAAGCAGAAGCCGAATTCCGCCGAGCTCGAGAACGACGCCGCGGCCGAGATCACGCAGACCTCGCCGACGATGATCGATTTCCGGTTGAAGCCCGGCCAGATGTTCACCGACGGCTATGGCGAGATGACCGCTGAGGATGTGAAATTCTCCTTCGAGCGCATCGGCCTCGCGCCCGAGCCGGGACGTCAGGCGGGTCCCTACAAGGGCGACTGGGTCTATCTCGATCGCGTCGAGACGACAGGGCAATACGCCGGCCGCATCGTGCTCTCGAAGCCGCGCGCCAATCTCTTCAACATCGCGATCGGCGACGTCTCCGGCTGCATCGTCTCAAAGAAGGCGACGATGGAGCGCGGCATCGGTCACAACACGAAGCCTGTCGGCTCCGGCCCCTATCAGCTCGTCTCGATGGAGAAGCAGAAGGGCGGCGTGCTGAAACGCAACGCGGCCTTCACCGGCGCGAAGCCGTTCTTCGACGAGATCGCGGTGCGCTTCATCTCCGATCCCAAGACGACGGAGCTTGCGCTGCGCTCCGGCGAGCTTGATTTCGCCGTGCTGCCGCCTTCCGTCGCCGAGCCGCTGCGCGGCGTTTCTGGATTGAGCATCACCGAGCAGCCGAGCATCGCCTATCTCTGGATCGGCATGAACATGGAGAAGGCGCCGCTCACCGATCTGCGCGTGCGCCAGGCGATCCGGCTCGGCCTCGATGTCGATCAGATGCTGCTCGCCGCCTATAACGGCAAGGCGCCGCGGCTCAACACGCTGCTGCCGCCGCAGATTCTCGGCCACTGGAAGAATGCGCCGGTTTACAAGCGCAATGTCGCCGAAGCGAAGAAGCTGCTGCAGGAAGCGGGGCAGACGAACCTCAAGCTGAAGCTGCTCATCCTCAACCAGCCCGTCTATCAGAACATGGCGCTGGTGGCGCGCGCGCTGCTGCAGGAGATCGGCGTCACGCTCGAAGTCGATGCGCAGGAAGGCGGCACTTACTGGTCGGCCGGCAAGGGCGACACCGGCAAGAATCTCGATCTCTTCCTGCTGCGCTTCAATGGCAAGCATGATCCGAATTTCATCATGCAGTGGTTCGTGCCGACGCAGATCGGCGACTGGAACTGGCAGCGCTGGTCGAGCCCCGAGTTCGAAAAGCTGTTCAATGATGCGGCGGCCGAACTCGATCAGGCCAAGCGCGTGCAGGAAGTCGTCGAGGCGCAGAAGCTGATGGACAAGACGTCCGCCTTCGTCTGGCTGACGAATGAGGTGAATTTCCTCGCCCATCGCTCCTGGCTGAAACCTTCCGCGGTGCCGGGCTGGATCGACTGGCAGTATGACAGCTTCGGCGCGGCCACGTCCTGAGTTCGCGCGCGACAAGCAAGATGAGGGGCTGGGTGCAGAGTGATACGGCGCGCTATGTGCTCAGCCGACTCGTCACGACGATTCTCATCATCGTCGGGGCGATGCTGCTGCTGTTCACGCTCTCGACCATCGTCCCGGGCGATCCCGCAGTCACGCTGCTGGGGCCGCAGGCGACGCCGGAATATGCGAAGAAGTTCATCGAGGATATGGGCCTCAACGAGCCGGTTCCGATCCGGCTCGTGAAATTCTTTGGCGCGGTGCTGCGCGGCGATCTCGGCATCGATGTCGTGTCGGGCCGCAGCGTCGCCAGCATGGTTGGCGCGGCGATCCCCTACACCTTCATCCTGATCTTCAGCGCGATCGGGCTCGCGGTGCTGCTCGGCGTGCCGCTTGGCGTGTTCGCCGCGACCCATCGCGGCTCGGCGCTCGATCATGCGCTGGCCTTCATGTCGGTGTCCTTCATCGCGGTGCCGAGCTTCGTCATCGCGATCTTCCTGCTGCTGATCTTTTCGATCTGGCTCGACTGGCTGCCGGTGCTTGGCGCCGGCAACGAGAACGATCTGTTCGACCAGTTCAAGCGGCTGATCCTGCCGACTTTGTCGATCTCGGCGGGATGGATCGGTTTCATCGCGCGGCTCGTGCGCACCTCGATGCTGGAGACTCTGGGCGAGAATTTCATCCGCACGTCGCGCGCCTATGGCCTGTCGGAACGGCTCGTCACCTACAAATATGCGCTGAAGAACGCCTGCATTCCCACCATCGCAATTCTCGGCATGGGCATTGGCCGTCTGATGACGGGCGCGGTCTTCGTCGAGATCGTGTTCGCGCGGCCGGGCCTCGGCCGCCTGATCTATGGCGCAGTGTCCTCGCGCAATTATCCAGTCGTGCAAGGCTCGGTGCTTGTCGTCGTCGCGATCTTCGTTGTCGTCAATCTGATCGTCGATCTCTCCTATTCCGCCATCGATCCGCGCATCAGGCGCGGCGCGCAGGGCGCGGCGAAATGAATGCGCTGCGCGAGGCGCCCGCGATCCTCAGGCGCGTCTGTCAGAATTTTTCGGGCGCCGTCGGCTTCGTCATCGTGATCCTGGTGGTCGCCGCGGCGGTGTTCGCGCCATGGGTTGCGACCCATGATCCCGATCAGCTCGACATCATGAATCGTTTTGCGCCGCCCTCGCGCGCGCACTGGCTCGGCGCCGATCATCTCGGCCGCGATCTCTATTCACGCGTCGTTTATGGCGCCTCGATCGCGATGACGGTGGCGCTGTCGGCGATCGCGCTCGCCTTGAGCGCGGGCACGATGCTTGGCGTCCTTGCGGCGTATTTGCCGCCGCGCTCGGAGCGTTTCGTGCTGATCGCCTTCGAGGTGATCCTGTCCTTTCCGAGCCTTGTTCTCGCGCTCGCCATCGTCGCCGTGTTCGGACCTTCCGCGTCGATCGTCGTCGTGATCGTCGCGATCACGCTGACGCCGCATTTCGGCCAGGTGGCGCGCGCGCAAACGCTCACGTTGCGCAGCGCGCCCTTTCTTGAAGCTGAGCGCATTCTCGGCGCGTCCGGGTCGCGCGTCGTCGTCCATCACATTCTGCCGAATATCATCGGACCGCTGATCGTGCTGGCCTCGATGGATATTCCCGTCGTCATCACGATCGAGGCGGGGCTCTCTTTTCTCGGGCTTGGTGTCAGGCCGCCGCTCGCGAGCTGGGGCGTGCTGATCCAGGACGGCTATCAATATCTCTCCGACAGCTGGACGCCGGTCGTGGTGTCGAGCCTCGTGCTCGCGATCGCGACGCTCGGCTTCACGCTGTTCGGCGAATCGCTGCGCGACGCCGTCGATCCGCGCATCGGGCGGGGGCGATGATGGCTGAGCCGCTGGTCGCCATTCGCAATCTCAGGCTCGAGGCGAAGACGTCGCGCGGCGTCGCGCATATCCTGCGCGGCATCGATCTCGAGATCGGTCGCGGCCGCATTCTCGGCGTGGTCGGCGAATCCGGATCGGGCAAATCGACGCTGGCTTCCTGCCTGCTCGGCCTGATGTCTGCGAATATTTCGGGCGTCAGCGGCCAGATCGATTTCGACGGCGTTGATCTTCTCGCTCTCAGCGCGAGCGAGATGCAGGCGCTGCGCGGCGTGCGCATCGCCATGATCTTCCAGGACCCGATGACGGCGCTCAATCCGCTGTTCACCATCGGCACGCATCTCGTCGACGTGGCTCAGCGGCGCGATCCTGATCTCTCGCGGCACGAAGCGTTGCGCCGCGCCGAGGAGATGCTGAAGAAGGTCGGCATTCCCGATGCGGCGATGCGGCTGAAAGCCTATCCGCATCAGCTTTCCGGCGGCATGCGTCAGCGCGTGATGATCGCGATGGCGTTGCTCACCCGGCCCGATCTCCTGCTCGCGGATGAACCGACGACCGCGCTCGATGCGACGGTTGAAGCACAGATCGTGTCGCTGCTTGAGGATTTGCGCCGCGAGATTTCAGGCTCGATCGTCTTCATCTCGCATCATCTCGGTCTCGTGGCGCAGCTCTGCGATGACGTCTGCGTGATGTATGGCGGCTCGGTCGTCGAAGCCGGCCCCGTCGCCGATGTGCTGGCGAAGCCGAAGCATCCCTACACGATCGCGCTCTTGAGCTGCGAGATCGAGGATGACGGGCATGAGGGGCGCCTGATCTCGATTCCCGGCGAAGTGCCTGATCCCGTCTCGAACAAGGAGGCCTGCATCTTTGCGCCACGCTGTTCGCATGCGGTTGATCGTTGTCGAAATGAAACGCCCCGGCCGCGGCCTTCCGGCGAGGCGCGAGTGGCCGCGTGCCATCGCTTCGAGGAGATCGCGTGATGGCGACGCCGCTCGTCGCCTTCGATCGCGTCTCGGTGCTGTTTGGCGGCCGCGTGCGCGCGCTCGATGATGTCACGCTGACGATCGAGAAGGGCGAAATTCTCGGGCTTGTCGGCGAGTCCGGTTCGGGCAAGACGACGCTCTGCCGCGTGCTGATCGGATTGACGCCCGCCACGGGTTCCGTCGCGCTCGAAGGCAAGGAGATCGGCTCGCTGATTGCAAGCGACGCGCGCGCGTTTCGCAGGCGCGCGCAGATGCTGTTGCAGGATGCGGTCGCGTCGCTGTCGCCGCGCATGCTGCTCAGGCGCACTCTCGAAGAGCCGATCCTGATCCACAATCTGCCAAAGGCGGAGAGTTGGACGCGGCTGACGCATATTCTCAAGCGGCTCGGTCTGCCGAACGACCTGCTCGACAAATTCCCGCATCAGATCTCGGGCGGGCAGGCGCGCCGCGTCGGCGTGGCGCGCGCGCTTGTCATGGAGCCGGAGCTGATCGTCGCCGATGAGCCCACCGCCGGGCTCGATGTGTCGGTGCAGGGCGAACTGCTCAATCTCCTGCTCGATTTGCAGCGCGAATTTTCGCTGACCTATTTGCTCGTCAGCCACAATCTCAATGTGATCAGGCGCGTCACCCATCGGACGGCGGTGATGTATCTCGGCCAAATCGTCGAGGAGAGCGACACGGCGGCGATGTTCCATCGTCCGGCGCATCCCTACACGGTGGCGCTGCTCTCCACGAACCCGTCCGTCGATCCCGCGAAGCGCAAGTCGCGCATCGTGTTGCAGGGGGAAATTCCAAGCGTCGTCAATCCGCCGTCGGGATGTCGCTTCCATACGCGCTGTCCGATCGCGGAAGCGCGCTGCAAGAGCGAAGAGCCGGCGCTTGTCGACATCGAGAACAGCAGGCGCGTGCGCTGCCATTTCCCCTTCGCGATGACGGCTGCGGGAGCGCGCGCCTGATGCCGCAGATGTCGCTTGACGAGATCGAGACGCTTGCGTTTAACGCGCTTGTCGAAGCTGGCGCATCGGAAGCGCAGGCGCGGCCGGTGGCGCGCTCCGTGCGGCGCGCCGAAGCTGACGACATGCGCTCGGTGGGCCTCGGCTATCTCCCGCTTTATCTCCAGCATCTCCATTCCAGAAAAGTTGACGGCGCTGCGACGCCGCAGGTGAGCCATCCGCGCGCCGCGCTCGTGACGATCGACGCCGGCAGAGGCTTTGCGCACCCCGCTTTCGATGCCGGGTTTGAGCAAGCGGTCGAAGCCGCGCGCGCCTGTGGCGTCGCTTCACTCGCGATCACGCGTTCCTATTCCATCGGCGTGCTCGGTCATCCCGTTGAGGATATCGCGACGCGCGGATTGGTCGCGCTCGCCTTCACCAATTCGCCGCCAAACATGGCGGCATGGGGCGGGAAGAGAAAAATCTTCGGCACCAATCCGCTGGCCTTCGCCGCGCCGCGCATGGGCGCGCCGCCGCTCGTCGTCGATCAATCCTCAACTGTGGTGACCAAAGTGGCGTTGGTGGCCGCCGCCGGGAAAGAAGAATCAATTCCGTCGCACTGGGCATTTGATTCAGAAGGTCGCGCGACGACCAATGCGGCGGAAGCTTTGAAAGGATCGATGGCGCCGTTCGGCGGCGTGAAAGGCGCCAACATCGCGCTGCTGGTGGAGCTTCTCGGCGCTGCGCTCACCGGCGCCAATCTCTCCATGAATGTGCATCCCTACGCCATCGCGGAAGGGCCGCCGCCGGAAGTCGGGCAGCATTTCATTCTGTTCGATCCCGACGCCTTCGCGCCGGGTTTTGTCGATCGCATAGCCATGCTTGTCGAAGCCATGACCGGAGAAGGCGCGCGCGCGCCCGGCGCCAGGCGCCTCATCGCGCGCGAACGCGCGGCGAAAGAAGGCTGCGCTGTCGATGATGCGCTGATCGCGCGCATCAGGAGCGCGACCTCGCCATGAAGATCGTCGCCATTCGCGCGACGCCGGTGAATATTCCGCTCGAAGCGCCCTATCTCTGGTCCTACGGTTCGCTCGCCGGCTTCTCCAAGACGATCGTCGAAATCGAGACATCGGATGGAATCGTTGGGCGTGGCGAAGGGCCGTCGCCGGCGAATGTCGCGACGATCCTGAATGTGTTCGCGCCGCGGCTCATCGGCCGCGACCCCATCGATATCCAGGGCGCCGAACTTCTCTCCCTGCCAAGCTGGCGTGGCGTCGGAGCGACCGATGTCGATCTCCCGCTGATCCGCGCCTTTGGCGCGATCGAAATGGCGCTGTGGGACATCAGGGGCAAGGCGTGGGGCAAGCCGCTCTATGAGCTGTTCGGCGGCGCGCATCGCAAGGAGATCGCCTTCACCGATTACTTCGCGTTCCGCGAGCGCGCGAACGGAGCAGGCGGCGAGTCGACGCCGGAGGAAGTGGTCGATTATTGCCTGCGACTCTCCGAAGAGCATGGGACCACGATGTTCGAGGGCAAGTTCTCCACGGTGGATCCCGCGCCGTCGATCCGCATGCTCGAACTGCTGCGCGCCAAACTTCCTGACGCAATGCTGCGCATCGATTCCAACAAGGCCTACTCCTTCACCGAAGCCCTGCGGCTGGCGCGCGCGATTGAGCCTTTGAATATCCGCTGCTGGGAGGATCCGGTGGCGCAGTTCGAGGACATGGCGCGGCTGAGGCGCCACACCTCGATCCGCTTCTCCGCGCATACGCCCGATCTTCGCCGCGCGGTCGCGCTCGGCGTTCCCGATGCGATCTGCACCGACGTCAATGTGCATGGCGGGATCAATCGCACGCTGCGGTTCATCGGCGCCTGCGAGCAGATGGGCGTCGATTTCTGGTGCTATTCCGGCGACAGCGGCATCGCGAGCGCAGCCTATCTCCATCTCGCTGCCGCGCATCAGCATATTCGCGAACCGTCGCAGTCGCTGTTCCGCATGCAGCCGCTCGACGTGATCGAGGAAGGCCCGTTCAGGCCCAAAAATAATGTCGTCGCGGTTCCCGAAAAGCCTGGCCTTGGCGTGACCTTGTCGCGCGAGAAGCTCGCTCACTGCCACAGGCTGTTCGTCGATCACGGCCCTTACGACAAGTTCCACGATCCTGACCGGCCGGGAATATTCCGCCGGCTTCCGCTGCGCTGAGGAAACGCCATGGACGAATATGCGATCATGCCGCCGCTCTACGTCACCTACATGAACAGGTTCGACGTCGAGGCGCTCGACATCACCGATGACGAGGTGCTCGCCGCCATCGAGGATCAGCTCAAGACGCAGGGGCGCGGCGAGGCTGTCATCGAGCCGCGCATGCATCTTGAGCCGAAGGTGGCGCGCGGCCATTTCAACGTGCTGCGTGGATCGCTCGGCGGCGAGGTGGATTCCGCCGGCGTGAAAGTGGTGTCGGATTTCTACGACAATTATCTCCACAAGCTTCCTTCTGAACTTGCGCTGCTTCTCCTGTTCGATCGCCATATCGGCGTGCCCAAGGCGATCATCGACGCGTCCGCCATCACCGATATGCGCACCGGCGCCGTGACGGCGATCGGCGCGAAATATCTGGCGAAACGAGATGCAAAAATCCTCGGCCATATTGGCGCGCGCGGCACCGCCTACTGGAACGTGCGGCTGATGGACAAGATGTTCAATTTCGAGGAAATCCGCGTCCATTCCCGGCGCAAGGAGAGCCGCGACGCGTTCGGCGAGCGGCTGTCGAAGGACCTCAACAAGAAAATCATCGTCACCGACGACTGGGAGAGCTGCGTGCGCGGCGCCGATATCGTCGTCGAGGCCTCGCGTCTGACGAAGCCCGAGCCGCTTCTGAAAACCGAATGGATCAAGAAGGGCGCGCTTGTCATGCCTTACGGCACCATGAGCGCGGTCGAATTGTCGCTCGCTGATATCGCCGACAAGTTCCTCATGGATGATTTCGGTCAGGCGCGCGCCGGTCAATTCGGCGCGCTGAAGCCTCTCTTCGATGCAGGAAAATTGCATGAAGGCCGCTATCACGCCGAGATCGGACAGGTTGCGGCGGGATTGAAGCCCGGCCGCGAGCGCGACGATGAAACGATCCTGTTCTGGCATCGCGGCCTGTCACTGTCCGACATCGCGCTCGGCCACGCTATGTTGACGAAAGGCGCGAAGATGGGTGTGGGCCAGAGGCTGCGTTTCGCATGAGTTTCATCGCCAATGCGCGGATGTATGCGGTCGCGCCGGAGGCGGAGGCCGCATGGCGCGAATTGATCGCGCGCGTCACCGAGGACGCCGGCGTCGCGTTCGATTACATGCCCTATCCCGCGCCGCAGCCGCTTGAGGATTTATGGTCGCGCGGCGATCTCGGGGCGGTGCAGATGTGCGGCTATCCCATCGCGCTGCGCATGGCCGATGTCGCGCCGCTCGCTGCGCCTGTTCTTGCGCTCGATTGGGCCGAGGGTCGCGCGGCCTATCGCTCCGATCTCATCGTGCGGAAGGACGCGCCTTACAAAACGCTCGCGGATACGTTTGGCGGCCGTCTCGGCTGGACGGTCGAACATTCCCATTCCGGCTTCAACGCGCTGCGCCGCCATCTCATGAATTATCGCACGCATGAGCGTCCGAAGCTCTATCGCGAGGCTATCGGTCCTCTGGTGACGGCGCGGAAGATTCTCGATTCCGTGCTCGATGGTTCGATCGATGTCGGGCCGCTCGATGGCTACTGGCACGCGCTGATCGCGAAATACAAGCCGGAGCTGACATCAGGCGTTCGCATTCTGGAATCAACCGCGCTTGCGCCGGCGCCGGCCTTCGTCGCGTCTGCAGGGATGCCGGCGGAGATGATCGAGCGCTTGCGCGCCGCTTTCGCCGCGGCGTCGTCGCGCGATTGGTTTCCGCCGCTGGGCGAAGCATTGCTGATCAGAGGGTTTGCGCCGGTGAAGCAGGAAGATTTCGCAGCTACGCTTCGCTGGGACGCGGAAGCGAAGGCCGCGAACTATACGTTCCCCGCATGAGGCGCGGGCGTTTCCTCGCGCAACGGCGCGCGTCCGCGCGGATGCAGCGGCGCGTCATGGGCGCGGAACAGGAAGCGGCGGAACACGTCGCGATAGCCGGCATAGACAAGGCCGCCATTCAGCGCGAGCACCTCGTCGCGATGGGCGCGATAAACCTGCGGCAGCCGATACCAGGGAACGGTCGGCCAGCGATGATGCACGACATGCAGATTGTTGTGCAGGAACAGCAGGCCGAAAATCGCGCTATTCTCGACGATCGCCGTGCGCTTTTCCACCTCGTCATGGGCGCGATGCTCGGCGAAGGAGCGCACCAGCGCGAGCGACGTGCCGAGATAGACGAAGCCGAGGAGATAGAGCCACAGCGGCATGCGGCACACGCCGATCACCCAGGCCATCAGCAGCGCGACCCATATGAGATGGTGCGCCCAGATACGCGCGACCTTGCGGTCGCCCGCCATGATCCTGTGAAGCTCGTCGACGCAGAAGCGCCACATCGACCAGACCGGGCCGATGATGAGGCGGCCGGCGAGCGTCGCCTGCCAGTCGACAAGCTTCTGCCCGAAGGGGCCAAGCTCGCGCCAGCCGTTCGGCGTCCAGTAGCGGCTTTCAGGGTCGTCGAGCGGGTCGGTCAGCCGTTCGTCCCGATGATGGGTGAGGTGGGTGTCGCGGTAGCGCTCGAACGGCATCCAGAGCCAGAAGGGAGCCGTCGCCAGCGCGGTGTTGATGGCGCGGATGCGGGTGGGATGGCCGTGCAGCGCCTCATGCTGCGCCGAGCCCCACCAGGCGGAGGTCCAGGCGGCGAGGGGCAGCCAGAGCCAGAGCGGGATCGCGGCGTGGAAGAAGGTGAGGGCGGCGAAAGAGAGATAGATGGCGGCGAAGAGCGCCAGGGTCGGCCATTCGACCGGCGCGTTGCGTCTGTAGTCGCCAAGCGAATCCATTACAGGACGACCTCTGCGTCGCTCCTGAAGACGCCATTAAACGCCTTGAAAATCAAGTCGAATCGCGATGCGGAAAGGTTGAATTGTAATCCTTCTCGACCCCTCGCGGGCGCTGCGCTAATCCACAGGCTTCGGCTGCGGGCCGAAGGATTGATCCATGGCTGACGACGAAATCGATCTTAACGCGCTCACCGACTCCGAACTGACGGAGCAGATGCATCAGGACCTCTATGACGGCCTCAAGGACGAGGTGGTCGAGGGCGTCAACATTCTCCTGAAGCGCGGCTGGACGCCCTACGACACGCTGACGAAAGCGCTGGTCGAGGGCATGCGCATCGTCGGCGAGGATTTCCGCGACGGCATCCTGTTCGTGCCCGAGGTGCTGATGGCAGCGAACGCCATGAAGGCGGGCATGGCGATCCTGCGCCCGCTGCTCGCCGAAACCGGCGCTCCCAAGATCGGCAAGATGGTGATCGGCACGGTGAAGGGCGACATCCATGACATCGGCAAGAATCTCGTCTGCATGATGATGGAGGGCGCGGGCTTCGAGGTCGTCGATCTCGGCATCAACACGTCGGTCGAAAGCTTCCTCGACGCGCTCGAAGCGCACCGGCCCGATATTCTCGGCATGTCGGCGCTGCTGACGACGACCATGCCCTACATGAAGACCGTCATCGAGGCGCTGAAAACGAAGGGCAAGCGCAGCGACGTGATCGTGCTTGTTGGCGGCGCGCCGGTGAACGAGCAGTTCGCGGAATCGATCGGCGCCGACGCCTATTGCCGCGATGCGGCGGTCACCGTCGAGACGGCGAAGCGCCTGCTGACGCAAGGCGCGCGCAGGCCCGCGCTATGAGCGAGCGCCAGGCGAAGACGCTCGTCATCGCCTGCGGCGCGCTGGCGCGCGAATTCCTCGCGGTGAAAGAAGCGAATGGCTGGACGCATCTCGACGTGACGTGCCTGCCGGCGACCTTGCACAATCGCCCGTCTGAAATTCCGGAAGCCGTGCGCCGGCGCATCGTGAAAGCGCGCGCGAGCTACGACCGGATTCTCTGTCTCTATGGTGATTGCGGCACAGGCGGGCTGCTCGACGCCGTGCTGGAAGAAGAGAGAGTCGAGCGCATAGAAGGCGCGCATTGCTACGCCTTCTATGCCGGTCTCGATCGTTTCGACGCGATGATGGAGAAGGAGGTTGGCTCCTTCTTCCTCACCGATTTCCTCGTGCGTCATTTCGACCGGCTGGTGTGGCGTGGGCTCGGGCTCGATCGTCATCCCGAATTGCGCGGCGACTATTTCCGGCATTATCGTCGCGTGGTCTATCTCGCGCAGGCGTCGGACGCTGCGCTGGAGCGAAAAGCCGCTGCGGCGGCGCGAAAACTTGAATTGCCGCTTGAGATCGTTCCGACGGGGCTCGCCGGCGTCGACCGGTTTCTCGCCGCGCACGCGTGAGATTTTTCCTTGGCCGACCTGATCATTATCTACTGGCGGGATATTCCGGCTCAGGTGCTGGCGAAGCAGGGGCGCACCGCGGCGAAGCGCGAACTCTCGCCGCGCTTTCAGGAAGCGATCGATAGGACTGCAATGCGCGCCGGTGGGCGCGACAGCGACGCCTATCTCGCCGACTGGCGTCGCGCCGATCCGATCGAGGCGATCGGCGAACTCGAAGACATCGCGCGCGACTGCGCGGAGCGGCTTGAGAAGGATTATCCGCAGGAGCGGTTGAAATCGCTGGTCGAGTCGGGCGGCCGCGAAACGCCGGAACATTTCGTGTTCTTCTCGCCCTCGGGCAAGCGCGGCCGGCATGCGGCAGGCAAGGATATTCTGTCCATCGCGCGCGCCGAGGGCGTCGATCTCGACAGCGTCTGCGGCGGCCGCGGCATCTGCGGTCGCTGTCAGGTGGTGATCGGCGAAGGCGAATACGCCAAGCTCGGCGTCGCGTCCGCAGCCGCGCATGTCACGCCCGTCAATGCGGTCGAGGCGCGTTATGTCGCAAAGCGCGGCGCGCTCGGCGCGGGCCGCCGCCTCGGCTGCCAGACCTTCCTCTGCGGCGATGTGGTGATCGATGTGCCGCCGGATAGTCAGGCGCATCGCCAGATCGTGCGCAAATCGGCCGACGAGCGCGCGATCGAGGTCGACCCCGTTGTCCATCTCCACTATGTCGAGGTGGCGCAACCCGACATGCACGAGCCCGCGAGTGATGCGCGACGGTTGCAGGAAGCGCTTGCAGCGCAGTGGAATCTTGAGGCGGTCAATATTCCGCCGGCGCTGCTGCCGGGATTGCAGGCGATCCTGCGCGCCGGCGAATGGCGCGTCACCGCCGCGATCCGCAACGGCCGCGATCTCGTCGCGCTCTATCCCGGCCTCAAGGAAAGGATTGTGGGCGCCGCTGTCGATATCGGCTCGACGACGATCGCCGCCCATCTCTGCGATCTCGCCAGCGGCGAGACGCTCGCATCGTCAGGTGTGATGAATCCGCAGATCAGGTTCGGCGAGGACCTGATGAGCCGCGTCTCCTACGCGATGCTGAATGCGGGCGGCGCGGCGGAGCTGACGCGTGTCGCGCGCGAGGCGGTGAACGGGCTCATCGCGCGCGCGGCTGATGAAGCGAAGCTGTCGCGCGACGACATTGTCGAGATGGTCGTGGTGGGAAATCCGATCATGCATCATCTCTTCCTTGGCGTCGATCCCGTTGAACTCGGCGGCGCGCCGTTCGCGCTTGCAGTGGACGGTCCCGTCGATGTTCCCGCGCGCGATGTCGGCGTCGCGATTGCGCTGGGCGCTTTCATCCATCTCCTGCCCTGCATCGCCGGCCATGTCGGCGCCGACGCCAGCGCCGTCGTTCTGTCGGAGGTGCCACACAAGTCGGAAGAGCTGACGCTGATCGTCGATGTCGGCACCAACGCCGAGATATTGCTGGGAGACAAGCGGAAAGTTCTCGCCTGTTCTTCGCCGACGGGCCCGGCCTTCGAGGGCGCGCAGATCACGTCCGGCCAGCGCGCCGCGCCCGGCGCCATCGAGCGCGTGCGCATCGATCGCGACACGCTTGAGCCGCGCTACCGGATCATCGGCAGCGATCTCTGGTCCGATGAACCCGGCTTCGAGGACGCCGCGCGGGCGACCGGCGTGACCGGCATTTGTGGCTCCGGAATCATCGAGGCGCTGGCGGAAATGTTTCTCGCCGGCCTCATTCGCTCCGATGGCGTGATTGATGGCGAGATGGCGTCGCGCACGCCGCGCGTCGTCGCGGAGGATCGCACTTTCTCCTACCTCCTGCGCGACGGCGCGAAGCCGATCGTGATCACGCAGCAGGATGTGCGCGCGATCCAGCTTGCGAAGGCTGCGCTCTACGCCGGCGCGCGCCTGCTGATGGATCGTATGGGCGTCGACAAGGTCGAGCGCATCAAGCTCGCCGGCGCCTTCGGCTCGCACATCGATCCCCTGCATGCGATGGTGCTTGGCCTCACGCCGGACTGCGCGCTCGATCGCGTCAGCGCCGTCGGCAACGCCGCTGGCCATGGCGCGCGGATTGCTTTGCTCAACGCCGCGGCGCGGCGCGAAATCGCGGACGCGGTGCGACGGATCGAGAAGGTGGAGACGGCGATCGAGCCCGGATTTCAGGCCCATTTCGTCGCCGCCATGGCGCTTCCGCATGGCTCGGACGCCTTCCCCCATCTTGCGGCGGCCGTCCGTCTGCCCGAAGCAACAACCCCGGTGAGAACGCGACGGAGACGCGCGCAGTGATCAAGATTGCGATTGTAGGCCCAGGCGCCGTGGCGAGCGTGCTCGCCTGGCATCTCGCCCGCGCCGGCCTCGGACCCAGCCTGGTGGCGCGGCCCGCGACGGCGGCCGCGATCATGCGGGAGGGGCTGACAGTGGTCGGCCCCAATGCGGGGCAGTCGGTTCCCATTGCCGTCACCGACGATGCGGCGTCGCTCGGCGTGCAGGATATCGTCTTCGTCGGTTTCAAGGCGCATGACTGGCCGGACGGCCTCTCCGCGGTGACGCCGTTGATCGGGCCGGACACGCTGATCGTGCCGATGCTCAACGGCGTGCCATGGTGGTTTTTCCAGGGGTTCGGCGGGGCATGGCAGGGGCGCGATCTCGCCTCCGTCGATCCCGATCGCAAGCTGCGCGCCGCAATCCCGATGAGCCAGGTGATCGGCTGCGTCGTCTATATCGCGGCGGAGCGCGAGACCTCGGCGCGCGTGCGCTGGAACGGCCGCAAGCGGCTGGTGCTCGGCGAGCCGCTGGAAAGTCCCGCGAATAGCGATCGCGTCAATGCGCTGGTGAAGCTGCTCAAATCAGCCGATTTCGATGGCGAAGCTGCAACCGACATTCGCCATGCGCTCTGGCAGAAGCTGCTCGGCAACGTGACTTATAATCCGCTGTCGGTCGTCGCCAACGCCACGATGGACCGCATGGCCGAGCATCCGCCGCTCGCGCGCCTTCTGCGCCTGATGATGGAGGAGGCGGTCGCAGTTGCTAAGGCGGTCGGCATTCCCGGAACGTTCGATCTCGAGGAGAGGCTGAAGCTCTCGCCGTTGATGAAGGGCGTGAAGACCTCGATGCTGCAGGATTTCGAAGCCGGCCGCGCGCTCGAACTCGGCGCGATCGTCAACGCGGTCGTCGAGGTCGGCAAGCTCGTCAATGCGCCGACCGCGATGATCGAGACGATCGGCGCGCTCGCCGCCGAACGTTCGCATGTCGCGACACGTTGAATATTTTTCACAAGGCTCCGACCCATGAACGACGCTTCGCCTTCGCTCCGCTCTCCGCTGCATGAACGCGTCATCGGCGTTCCGCTTGGCGCGCCGCCTTCGCCGCCCGAGCCCGATCTCAAGCTCGATCCGAAGCTGCGCCGGCTGCATCTCAACGAGTCGCCGCTGCCGCCTTCGCCGCGCGTGATCGAGGCCGTGACGGCGGCTGCGCGCGACGGCGCCTATTATCCCGATTTCGCCTGCACCGCGCTTGCCGATCGCTTGTCGCGCATGACCGGCGTATCGAAGGACGTCATGACGTTCGGCAATGGCAGCGGCGATCTGCTCATCGCAGCGACGCTGGCGACGGTCGGTCCTGGCGATGAAGCTGTCATGGCGACGCCGACCTTTGTGACCTGCGGCCGCGGCGTCGTGCTGACGGGCGCGAAGAAAATCGAAGTGCCCGTGCGCGATGACGGCGTCACGGACATGGACGCGATGATCGCCGCCATCACGCCGCGCACGCGGCTCGTCTATATGTGCTCGCCGAACAATCCGACAGGCGGTCCGTCCTCGCGCGAGGAATTGCAGGCGCTGGCGAAAGCTGTGCCTGAAGACGTCGTGCTGCTGATCGACGAAGCCTATTTCGAGTTCGGCCGTTTCGCCGGCGGCGTCGATGCGCTCGACATTGTGCGCGAACGCAAGGGCGCCTGGATCATCACGCGCACTCTATCGAAGGCCTATTCGCTCGCCGGCTTCCGCGTCGGCTATTCCTATTCGAGCGACAAGAGCATCGCTGAAGCGCTGGCGAAATCGCGCCCAAGCTTCATCGTCGGCCGCATCGCGCTGGCGGCGGCGTGCGCGGCGGTCGATGATCGCGATTATCACGAAAAGATCGTGCGCACGGTGTCGCAGGAGCGCGATCGGCTCGCCGGCGGCTTCCGTCAGCTCGGCTTCAACGTGCTGCCGTCGGCGACGAACTTCATCATGGCGATTCCGGCGGCGAAGCCGGCTGCGGCTTTCGCCTCCGCGCTCGCGGCGAAGGGTTTGCTCGCGCAGGCGATGCCCTGGCGCGGGCCGAACGGCGCGCTGCGCATGTCGATCGGCACGGCGGCTGATTCAGACGCCGTGCTTGAGACGGTGAGGGAAGAGCTGGCGAAGGCTTGAGCGAAGCCGGCTTATTCTATTTCGGCCGTTGTGCCGAGGCTTCGCCACTTCTTGCGCTGGGCCCCGGTCTTCATTCCGTTCGCTTCGCTCACTTCATGAAACCGGGGACGGAGACAGCTTCACCTCGAAACCTTGAAGCTGTCTCCGTCCCCGGAACGGTGCAGCGAAACGAAGTGGAGCGGAACCGTGTCCGGGGCCCAGCGGAAAAATCGCGAAGCGACAATATCTCTGGATTCCCGAACTGAAGTCGGAATCTCTCACACCACCAGATCTTTTTCCGGCACGGGCTCGCCGCGCGAGACGCAGAGCATGTTGTGGAAGATGCGCTTGATCGACGGCTCGAAAATATCGGCGGCGATGGCCGCGAGATGCGGCGTCACCACGAGATTGTCGAGCGGCTGAAGCAGCGGGCTGTCTGACGGAAGCGGCTCCGTCTCGAACACGTCCATCGCTGCGGCTGTGATGACCTTGTTCTTCAGCGCCCAAATCAGATCCTCTTCCACGACGATGCCGCCGCGCGCCACATTCACCAGCACGGCGGTTTTCTTCATCGTCTGCAGCGACGTCTTGTTGATCAGGTTCGCGGTCTGATCGGTCAGCGGGCAGTTGAGCGAGACGAGATCTGAGCGCGAGAGAATGTCGGCGACGCTGGCCCAGGTCGCGTTCAATTCCTGCTCTTCCTCAGCCTTCAGGCGCGAGCGCTTGTTGTAGAGCACGGTGCAGCCGAAGCCGCGCAGGATGCGCGCCAGCGCTTGCCCGATGGCGCCAAAGCCGATGATGCCGACTGTCTTGCCGCTGAGGAGAAAGGTCTTGTTCGGCAGGCCGGCGGGGCCGCGCCATTCGCCGGTCTTCAGCACGGCGTTGCCATGGGCGATGCCGCGCAGCGCCGCGAAAGCGAGGCCGAGCGCGAACTCCGCCACCGGCACCGCATTGCTGCCCGTGGTGCGCGCGATTTTCACGCCAAGCTCTTTCGCGGTCTTGAGATCGATATTGTCGACGCCGACGCCCCATTTGTGCACCAGCTTCAGTTTCTTGCCGGCGCGCAGCACGTCGCCGCTGACGGCGACCTGCCCGGCGATCGCATAGTCGGCGTTCGCGATGATCTCCTTCATATGCTCGTCGCCGCGCGCGGTGCCGTGGGTGAAGACCATGCCTTCGGGCACATAGGGCCTGATTTCGTTCGCCCGCGTTTCGGGCATCATATCGAGCATCACAACGGTTTCGGTCATTTCAGTCTCTTGCTTCAGATCAGATATTGAAGGTCACGCCCGGCCGCGCGAGGCCGCCTGATATGGCGACCGGCGTGCCGTCGGCGCGCCAGCAGGCGGCGCCTGTCAGCGTCTCATCATCGTTGAAACCGATCGCATTCATGCCGCCGGCGATGCGGCCCGAGCGCACGATGCGATGGCCGCGCGCGGTCAGCTCATTCGCGACGCTGTCCGGAATCGCATGTTCCAGTTCGAGCACGCCGCCCTCGGTCCAGACGCGCGGCGCTTCGACCGCTTCCTGCAGCGACATGCCGTGATCGATGACATTGACGATCGCCTGCATCGCCGAGGGGAAGATGCGCAGCGCGCCTGGCAAGCCCAGCGCAAAGGCGATCTTGCCTTTCTTCAACGCCATCATCGGCGCCATGGAGGTGAAGACGCGCTTGCCTGGCGCGATCGACAAAGCGCGGCCGGGATGCGGATCGAAGTTATACATGTAGTTGTTGGCGATCATGCCCGTGCCGGGCACCTGCACGCAGGCGCCGAACAGCCCGTTGATCGTCTGCGTCGCCGAGACGACATTGCCTGAGGAGTCGGCGACGGTGACGTGAGTGGTGTTGAAGGATTCGCCGCGCTCGACGCCGGCGCTCCAGCTCTGTGCGCGCCTGAAATCGATCAGCGCGCGACGCTCGTCGGCATAGGTTTTCGAGATCAGTCGATCGACCGGAACCTTGACGAAGGCAGGATCGGCCGTCGCCGCGGCGCGATCGGCGAAGGCGATCTTCAAAGCTTCGGCCAGCAGATGAATCGCATCCGTCGAGCCGAAGCCCATGCCGCGCACGTCATAGGCTTCGAGGATGTTGAGCATCTGGACGATATGCACGCCCGATGAAGACGGCGGCGGCGGTCCCAGAATTTCAAAGCCGCGATAGGTTCCGCGCACGGCCTCGCGCTCGATCACGCGATAGGCGTCGAGATCGGCCTGCGTGATGAGGCCGCCGCTTTTCGCCATGTGCGAGGTCAGCGCCTCGCCGAGCGC
Organism: Terrirubrum flagellatum; assembly: GCF_022059845.1. GTDB lineage: Bacteria > Pseudomonadota > Alphaproteobacteria > Rhizobiales > Beijerinckiaceae > Terrirubrum > Terrirubrum flagellatum. Next base: position 18,409 of record NZ_CP091854.1, read on the forward strand.
GCCCTTGTAGAGCGCGGCGGCGCCTTTCTCCGCGATCAGTTTGAGGCTCTGCGCGTAATCGGATTGAATGAGACGCGCGCCGGCTTCGATCGGCGCGCCGCCGGGCAGGAACATTTTCGCGAGACCGGAATCCTTCGCAAGATCGGCGGCGCAATCGCGCACGCAGGCGGAGAGATAGGGCGTCACGACATAGCCGCGCTCGGCGTAGCGGATCGCAGGCGCGATCACGTCGGCGAGCGGCAGCGTGCCGAAACGCTGAAGCGACTCGCACCAGCCGGCGAGATTCGCAGGAGAGGCGATCGCCTTGATCCCGACGACATTCTCTCGGTCGCGCGTGTCGCGCATCGTCGCGAGATCATCCGACAGGCATTCATACATATCGGCACGCGCCGCCAGCGGCGCCGGGCTCATATTGTCGAGGATGTGATGGGCGCCATTGGCGAGGCGGATATGCTGGATGCCGCCGCCGAGCACGCCGACCATCATCGGCTCGACGACAGTGAGCGTGAACAGGGCCGCGATCGCCGCATCGATGGCGTTGCCGCCGCCGAGCATGATTTCGGCGCCGGCGGCGGAGGCGAGAGGATGGTTGGTGACGACCATCCCCTTTGAGCCGATCGCCGGCTTCTTCTCCAACGTGAAATTCGCGACGCGCGGGGGAGGCGACGCGCTCATGTCACGACGCCGCCTTCATCGCTTCGAGCACCATCTTGGTCGCGCCGGAGATGTCGCCGAGCTTCTCGCCCGCCTTCACGCGGTCCTGCGTTTTCTCGCCGCGCTCCTGCCGCGCGATGGCGGCGTCGGCGATCGCCTCGGCTTCGTCAGGCGGCAGCACGAGCACGCCCGATTCATCGGCGATGATGACGTCGCCGGCCTTCACCGTCACGTTGCCGCAGGAGATTGGCAGGTTGAGCGTGCCGCCGAGATTGTAGAGGCGCGTCGTGATCGGCGACATGCCGCGGCACCACATCGGGAAATCAGAGTCCTGAATTTCCGTAAGATCGGTGCAGGGGCCATCGACGATTCCGCCTGCGGCGCCGGCGGCTTTCGCAGCCACGGTGACGCCGCCGCCCCAGCAGGCATGCTTGTCGTCGCCAAGGCGGTCGACGACGAGAATGTCGCCCGGCCGCAAGAGGCCGAGCGTGTGATGCAGCAGCGTCGAATCCTGTCCGGGGATTGCGAGCGTCACCGCGGGGCCGGCGATGCGGCGACGCGGCAGCAGCGGCTGGATGCGCCGGTCCATGAAGCCCCAATGCTGGGAGTGGCCGACAGTCGCGGTCTCCACTTTCAGGAGCTTCGTGACCAAAGCGGCGCTGAGCTGCGCCGGCATCGGCTCGATGCGATAATCAGGCATGGCGTGTCCTTAATCGTTGTTGAGAAGGCTGCGGCTTACGCCGGGACCTTCTCCGAAAAATGCTTCACGAACCGCGCGCAGATTTCGGTGAGCTGTTCGGTGAGCGCGGCGCCGGTTTCCTTCGAGCACAGGCGCGGATCGCCCTTGCCAACGCCCGCCCAGTAAACATCGTCATATTCGTTCGGCATGCCGACTTCCGCGCCTTCAAAATTCGCAGCGCCGAGCTGCATGAAAGGCAGGTCAAGCACGGGATCCCGCTTCAAGGGCTTCGCCTCGGGAATGAGATCGGGGCGCATCAGCTCGGGGAACAGATGCATGCCGATGCTGGAGAGCGGATCGGCGCCATGGCCCGACACCTTCACCGACTTTTCCGCGCCGACGATCTTGGGCAGGAGCCCGTAGCCGATGCGCCAGAGATAGAGGCTCGGAATCAGCCGGCCTTCATGGCGATAGAGTTCACGCGTCACTTCGGCGATCGGTCCGACATTGCCGCCATGGCCGTTGATGATGATGAGGCGATTGAGGCCGTGGCGCTCAAGCGACTCGAACATGTCGACGAGGACGCTGGTCAGCGTCGCCTGCGAGATGGCGATGCCGCCAGGCATCTGCCCGAAATAATCAGCGCCACCGAAGGGCAGCACGGGCGCAACCACCGTGCGCACGCCGTTCGCAGTGGCGCGCAGCGCGGCAAGCTCGGCGATCTTCTCGGCGAGGAGATAATCGCCCATGGGCGCATGCGGTCCCTGATCCTCATGGCTGCCCATGGGCAGCAGCACGATCGGATTCTGCTTGTAGAGCTCGCGCCCTTCGCCGCCGGTCAGCGTGCCCATATGGACTTTCGGATTGGTGTGAGCGGCCATGACGAGGCTCCTTTGAAAACGCCCGATAGAAGAGGCGAGGGAATCAGCCGATCTCTTCGGCTCTGATGCAGGCGACGCGTCGCGCGTCGCCGAACGGCCTGAGCTCCGGCGCCGTTTCCGCGCAACGCGCGACCGCATGGGCGCAGCGCGTGCGGAAGACGCAGCCGGAAGGCGGGTTGGACGGGCTCGGCGGATCGCCGGCGAGCAGAATGCGCTTCGCACGCTGGGCGCGATGGAGACGCGGCGTCGCTGAGATCAGCGCGCGCGTGTAGGGATGCGCCGGCGCGGAGAAAATCTCCTCGGCCGGACCTTCCTCCATCACGCGGCCGAGATACATCACGATGACGCGGTGGCAGAGATAGCGCACGATCGAGAGGTCGTGGCTGATGAACAGCATCGCGAGTCCCAACTCGCTGCGGAGATCGGCCATCAACTGCACGATCTGCGCCTGGATCGAAACATCGAGCGCGCTGACCGGCTCGTCGGCGACGATGAAGTCGGGGCCTGTCGAGAGCGCGCGCGCGATGCCGATGCGCTGGCGCTGGCCGCCAGAGAATTCATGCGGGAAGCGCTGCGCATGGGCGGGATCGAGACCGACCTTCTCCAGCAATTCGCTCACGCGCGTCTTGCGGTCGCGCTGTGGCACGACGCCGTGAATTGCGAGCCCGTCCTCAATCTGCGCGCCGACGCGACGGCGCGGATCGAGGCTGCCGAACGGGTCCTGAAACACGATCTGCATGCGGCGGCGCTGGCGACGCAGCTCGGCGCGCGACAAGGCTTCGAGCGGCTTGCCGTCGAAACGCACGGAGCCTTCAGTCGCAGGCGTGAGGCCGAGCATCAGCCGTCCGAGCGTGCTCTTGCCCGATCCGGATTCGCCGACGACGCCGACCGTTTCGCCGCGCGCGACATCGGCGTCGACGGCGCGCACCGCCTGCAGCGTGCGGCCGCGCGTGAACATGCCGCCGATGGCGTAGCTCTTGGAGACGGATTTCGCTTCGACGAGCGGCTGCGCGGCGGACACAAGATCGCTCATGCGGCGGCGTCCTTCGCGAGCGTCAATTCATTCCAGCGGATGCAGCGCGTGCGGCGACCGGGCTGCGCCTGCGTCAGCGGAACCGGCGCCGCAGAGCAGGCGGGAATCGCATGGGCGCAGCGCGGCGCGAAACGGCAGCCCACGGGAAACGCATGCGGCTGCGGCACGACGCCGGGAATGCCGGCGAGCGTCTCGCCGCTCTCGGGAGACGCGGCCAGCAGCGCGCTGGTGTAGGGATGCAGCGGCTCGCGGAAGACGTCATCGACAAGGCCTTCCTCGACCACTTGCCCGGCGTACATCACGGTGACGCGATCCGCGATCTCGGCGACGACGCTGAGACTGTGGGTGATGAAGATCAGCGCCGTGCCGGTCTCGCGTTTCAACTCCATCAGCAGATCGAGAATCTGCGCCTGCACGGTGACGTCGAGCGCGGTCGTCGGCTCGTCGGCGATCAACAAAGCGGGACGGTTCGCCAGCGCCATGGCGATCATCACGCGCTGCTTCATGCCGCCCGACATCTCGTGCGGATAATTGCCGAGGCGCCTTTCGGGGTCGGCGATGCCGACGCGCTTGAACAATGACAGCGCCTCCGCGCGCGCCGCGTCGCGCGACATTTCGCGATGGGCGAGAATCGCTTCGACCACCTGATCGCCGGCGCGATGCACGGGATTGAGGCTCGACATCGGGTCCTGGAAGATCATCGCGATCGCGCCGCCGCGCAGTTTGCGCATCTCGGGCTCGCTCAATCGCAGCAGATTGGACTCGCCGAACCATGCCGAGCCTGAAACCGGCCGCGCCACGGGCGGCAGAAGCCCCATCGCCGCGAGCGCGGTCAGCGATTTGCCGGAGCCGCTTTCGCCGACGATCGCCAGCGTCTCGCCCGATTTCACGGAGAGGCTGATCTCCTCCACCGGCTTGATGCGCCCGCGCGGCGTGTCGACTTCGATCGTGAGATCATTGACCGCGAGCGTCGCGCCTTCGCTGCGCGCCGGCGGCGCAAGCCCCGGCAGGATGCGATCGATGAGGCGAAGCTTCGGCCGCGCCGCCGGCGTGCGCGGATCGACCGCGTCGCGCAGCGCGTCGCACAGGATGTTCATCGCGAGGATGGTCAGCGTCAGCGCCGCGCAGGGCCAGACGAGCAGCATCGGCGCCTGCTCCATGGTGGCGCGTGCGCCGCGGATCATCAGGCCCCATGACGGCGCCGGCGGAACGACGCCGAGACCGAGGAAGGAGAGGCCGCTTTCGAGCACCACGGCGGCGGCGACCGCGAGCGAGAGCTGCACGAGCACGGGGCCGGCGATGTTCGGCAGCAGCGTGCGCAACAGGATGCGTCCCGTCGGCGCGCCAAGCGCGCGCACCGCCTCGACATAATCGTGACTGCGCGCCGACAGCGCTTCAGCGTAGGCGACGCGCACGAAGCCGGGGAGATAGAGCACGGAGAGAACGAGGATCAGCGTGCCGGCGCCGGGGCCAAGGAGCGTGACCACGAGCAACGCCAGCAGCACGGGAGGAAAGCAGAGAATGATGTCCATGCTGCGCACGGCGAGCAGTTCGCCGAGCCCGCGAAACCAGCCGCCGAGAAGACCGAGCGCGGTTCCCGCGACGCCGGCGATGATCGAGGAGGCGAAGGCGACGGCGAGACTCGTGCGCGCCCCCCAGATCAAGCGCGAGAGCACGTCGCGCCCGAATTCGTCGCGCCCGAGCCATGATCCCGGCTGCGAGCCGGACAATCTGCGCGCCACATCCTGCTTCACGGGATCGGCGAGGCCGAGGAGCGGCGCCGCGATCGCGACGAGGATGATGAGGGCGACGAAGGCGCCTGGCGCCCACAGCTTCTTCATGACGCGCGCACCCGGGGATCGAGCACGGCGTAGAGAATATCCATGATCAGGTTGATGAGCAGGAACAGGCCGGAGATCGTCAGCACGATGCCGACCACCATGGGATAATCGCGCGCTTCGACCGCGCGCAGCAGCGGCGTCGAAAGTCCGGGCCAGTTGAAGACATATTCGACGAGCACAGTGCCGCCGAGCAGCGTGCCCATCTGCAGGCCGAGCACAGTCAGCACCGGCGTCAACGCATTGCGCAGCACATGCCGCACAAGCACGCGGGTGGGCGACAATCCCTTGGCGCGCGCGGTGCGTACGAAATCGCGCGACAAAGCATCGAGCACGGAGGCGCGCGTCATGCGGAAGACGATCGCGGCCAGGCCCTTCGCGATCGCGACGGCGGGAAGCGCGAGCAAGGTGAAATGCTGCGTCGCGTTCTGCGCGATCGGGGTGTAGCCGCCGGCCGGCATCAATCGCAATGTCTGCGCGAGCAAGAGCACCAGCAGCGTGCCGAGCACGAACACGGGAACCGCGAGCAGAAACGCCGCCGTCGCCGAGGCGATGCGATCGAACGCGCCGCCGCGATGCAGCGCCGCATAGGCGCCGCCGGGCACGCCGATCAGCACGGCGATGATCGTCCCCGCGAAGATGAGTTCAAGCGTGCGCGGCAGGCGCAGCGCGATCTCGCTGGTCACGGGATAATCATCGACCAACGAATTGCCGAGATCGCCGCGCGTCAGACCGGTGAGAAACGAGACATATTGATCGAGCAGCGGCCGTTCGAGGCCGAGCTTCTCGCGCAATTCCGCCACCGCCGTCGGATCGGCGGAGACGCCGCCGGTCGACAGCAGCAACTCGGCCGGATCGCCCGGCACGAGATGCAACGCCATGAAGACGATCGTCGCGACGATCCAGGCCAGCGCTATGGAGACGAGAACGCGCCGGATGAGCCAGCGCGTCATCCGAACGACGTCTCCTCAAGCGTGCCGCCTGATGAAGTCGTGAGCGCGCCGGGCAGGTTGGAGAAGCCCTTGACGCTCTTGTCCATGCCGAAGCCCTGCTCGCGCCAGGCAAGCCCCGCCATCGGAACCTCTTCGAGCGCCGCGCGCTGCATATCCTTGTAGATCGCCACGCGCTTTGCGAGATCGAATTCGGCGCGGCCGCGATCCATCAGCTCCTTGGTGCGCGGCGCGCTCAAGCCAAAGGATCGCGAATAGTTCGCGGGTTGCGAGGTATCGAGATAGGGCGTCAGCCCATCGGGATCGTTGCTGTCGCCAGAGAGGCCGTGGATCGCGAGATCATATTGTCCGCGGCCGCCCATATTCACGCGCGTCGGCCAGTCCGGCAGTTTGAGCTCGCACTGGATGCCGACCGCGGCGAGATATTGCTGCGTCACTTCGGCGGTGTCCTTGTGCATGCCGTACTGCGCCGTCGCCAGCATCGTCGCCTGAATGCCGTTGGCGTAGCCCGCTTCCGCCAGCAGCGCCTTGGCGCGCGCCGGATCATAGTTCCAGCCCTGGGCGAGTTTTTCATCGAACCAGGGCGTGCCCGGCGTGATCGGAATTCCTTCGAGCGGTTTGCCGCGGCCGAAGAAGGCGGCTTTCACGATGTCGTCGCGCTTCACCGCATGCGCGACGGCGCGGCGGACGCGCGGATCGTTGAAGGGCGGTTTCGACGCGTTGAAGAGCACGCACATGAACGGGCCCTCGACCGTGTCGAGCTTCAGTCGCGGCTCCTTCTCGATGGCGGCCATGGATTGCCACGGGACATATTCGATGATGTCGACGTCGCCCGACATCAGCGCGGCCTGCCGCAGATTGTCGTCGGCATAGACGACGAACTTGATGCCCTTCAGCTTGGGGAAGCCGGGCTTGTAGAATTTATCGAAGGGCGCGAGCTCAATCGAAGTGCCGCGCTCCTGCGCTGCGATGCGGAACGGACCGCAGCCGATCGGCTCATTCGCCGTCGATTTCCGCGAGAGAACGAATGTGTTGTAGTTCGCAAACCAGGTCGGAAGCGTTGCGAGCGGCTCCTTCGTGACGAGACGAACCGTTTGCGGATCCGGAATTTCGACCGCCGAAATGCTCTGGAACGGCGCGCGCATATAGGCGGTCGATTTTTCGCCGCCGATCTGCTCGATCGACCATTTCACATCTTCGGCCGTGACCGGGTCGCCATTATGGAAGACCGCGCCCTGGCGCAGCTTGAACACCCATGCGCCCTTTTCGTCGATCGACCATGACGTCGCGAGTTCGCCGCGCAGCTGGCCCTTGGAATCATATGCCACGAGGCTGCGGTGAATCAGCAGCTTCACCGTGCCCGCGGCGGCGCCGGTGCTGACCCAGGGCTGGAGATTGGGCGGAAAGGCGGAGAGGCCGTAGCGGAGGATTCCGGCGGAGCGCTGCGCTCGGCCGGGGATCGACAGAAACGGCACAGCGGCGGCGCCTTGCACAAGCGCCCTTCGCGAGATCATCATCGAACTCATCCCCTCGGAGCCTGCTGAACCTCGTGCGCCGGGATCATAGGCCCGCGCAGGAGAAAGACAATCTCCGCGCCTTAAGCAACCCGCACGCCACGCGCGGCGCGGAGGCGCAATGCTGCATTGCGCTTCGCGGGATGCGCCGTTTCAAAAACCGGAACGGGGTGAAGAGTTCAGAGCGCCACTATGTCGAAATTCATCGTTGCGCTGGCGCGGGAGGCTGGGCCTGCATGATGGCTCAGCCGCCCCGACGGAAGAGTCGCGCAAGATGCGAGTCCGGAGCTGGCGGTCCGCGCGGCGGCGCCACGCTTCTTCCAGCTCGCAGACAGGGCGAGGCCGGAGCGCGATCAGGCAGCGCGCCGGGCCATGATGTCGCGCCGGCGCTGGGCGACCATGACGCCGCGCTGGCCCGGATTGAGCAGCCAGACATTCGCGATCCTGATCGCCTCCGAGCGATCCGATGCGTTGATGCGATCTCCCCGGCGGATCAACAGTGGCGCGCCGTCGGGAACGGAGGTGGGGTTGTCGATGAATTCGTTGTCCATCCAGATCATCGGCCAGAGATTGGCCGCGCCGAAATAGGATTGCGCGAGGCTCATGAGAGTTTCGTGCTTGAGCTTGGTGTGCTTCTTCACGAAGCGGACCTGGCTGAAGTCGGTTTCGACATCGCTGAAGCCGTCGCGGGCGGCGCCAGTCTGGAAGGCAGTCATGGTTTTCGCTCCTCAATCCGCGTGACCTCTCGTCAGCGGCATGAGGGAATTAGCGAGCGGCTCGGCGGGCGAATGTTCCCAAGGGAACAGGCCTGATGAAATCGACTAAGCCCTTCGTCTAAGTTCCATAAATCGCGTTATGCGAATTCCCGTTTGCGCTTCGGCTCGGGTTTTGCAGAAGTCGCCGTTCGCGCGCCGTCTGCCGCCGCCAGGAAGGATTTTCGGGATGACTGACCTTTGCGATCTCTCCGCCGTCGATGCGCGCGCGCTGATCGGGGCGAAGCGCCTCTCGCCGGTCGAGCTTGTCGAAAGCTGCATCCGTCGCATCGAGGCTGTCGATCCCGCGATCAACGCCATGGTGGCGCGCGATTTCGACGGCGCGCGCGCCGCGGCGCGTCTGAGCGAAGCGCAGGTGATGAAGGGCGAAACGCTAGGCCCACTGCACGGCCTTCCGCTTGGCGTAAAGGATCTCATCGACGCCAGCGGCCTGCCGACCACCTATGGCAGCCCGCTCTTCGCCGACAATGTTGCGACAGACGATACAGGCGCGGTGGCGTCGCTGCGCAAGGCGGGCGCGCTCGTCATCGGCAAGACCAACACGCCGGAATGGGGCGCGGGCGCCAACACCCGCAACGTCGTCTATGGCGCGACCGGCAATCCCTTCGATCCCACGCGCTCAGCGGCGGGGTCATCGGGCGGATCGGCGGCGGCGCTGGCGGCCGGCATGGTCCCGATCGCGACCGGCTCCGACACCGGCGGCTCGCTGCGCAACCCCGCCGGTTTCTGTGGCGTGGTCGGCTTCCGCCCGACGCCGGGGCTGGTGCCCGGCGAGAAGCGCGACATGGCGTGGATCCAGCTCTCGACACTCGGTCCGATGGCGCGCACCGTCGCCGATGCGGCGCTCATGCTGTCGGCGATGGCCTCGCAGGACGCGCGCGATCCCCTGAGCCCGGCCATCTCAGGCGCGCCGCGCGATTTCTCCATGTACGCCGCGCTGCGCGCCGCCGATCTCTCGCGATTGCGGGTGGCGTCGACGCCCGATTTCGGCTTCGCGCCAACGGAAAAACTGATCGCGGACACGCTGAAGGAAAAGGTCGGCCTCTTCGGCTCGCTGTTTGCCAAACTCGATGAAGCGACGCCGGACTGTTCGGGCGCGGACGAAGCCTTCGAGGTGTTGCGCGCGGTTCTCTTCCTCGGCCGTCACCGCAAGCTCATGAATGAGCGGCCCGAGATGTTCGGCCCGAACGTGCGCGCGAATATCGAGGAAGGGCTGCGCTATTCGGCCGCTAACGTCGCCGACGCCTTCGCGTTGCAGACCGCGCTTTATCGGCGCTGGCAGGAATTCTTCACGCGCTACGATATTCTGCTCGCGCCCTCGGTGACGATCAGCCCGCGCCCGTGGCGCGAGCTTTATCCCACCGAGATCGACGGCAAGCCGACGCGCACTTACTTCCATTGGCTCGCGCTTGCCTACGCCGTCACGCTCGCCGGCCATCCCACGCTCTCGCTGCCGGTCGGGCTCGACAAGGCCGGCATGCCGTTCGGATTGCAGATCATCGGTCCGCGCGGCGGCGACGCGCAGGTGCTCTCCGTCGCGCTGGCGCTGGAGCGCGAATTCACCGGCGACAACAGGCTGGCGCGGCCCCTGCCCTCGATCGAAAAACTCACTGCGGCGCAGCCGATTTCGGCGATGGAGGGATTCAAGGATTTTGGCTGATGCCGCGCGGGGCGAAAGCTTAGGAGCCTGATCGCCCCTTCGCCTCGCGCTGATAGACGTTGAAGATCGCCTTGCCGATCAGCGATGTCTCCGCCGCCGCGCAGCTGGCATAGACGTTAGCGCGCGCCGATTGAATCGCGCCGTCCTGCGGCGACGCAGCGCTGGCGAATTCGACGAGATGCGCCGCCAGCCTTGTGCGGCCTTCTTTCGCCAGCTCCGCGGCGCGCGCGGCGAGCTTTTCTGCTCCGCCGACAAGAGCGCTGATTTCCGCCGCCAGTTCCGAGGTCGAAGCCGGTTTCAAATGCGCGGGATTGCCGTCGAACCAGCCGGCGTAGAGATGCCAGACGCCGCGCGCGACGAATTCGGGATCATCATATTTCGGCAGGAGCCAGGGCTTCTTCAGAAGCTCTGTTGGCGCGGCGACGGAGTGCAACAGGTCATCCAGCGTGCCGCCCCGGTTCATCACCTCGAGCGCTTGTCGCGTGAGACTCTCCAGGGCCTCGGCGCCATCGCCGAAAAGCTGCGTCACGCGCGCTTCGCCTGAGACGGCTGGCCCATGGCCCGGAATCAAAATCTCCGGTTTCAGCGCCTGCATGCGGCGCAGCGTTTCCGCCCATTCCGGCGCGTAACGCTGGACCTTGCGCGGATTGCCTGCGTTCGGAAACACCCAAATCACGAAATCGCCGCTTGCGAGCACGCGCTGCTCGGGCAGCCAGATGAAGGTCTGGTCGTCGGTCTCGCCGCGCCCATGCGTCAGCTCGATCCGCACGCCGCCAATCATCAGTGTTTTTGTATCGTCATAGACCTCGTCGGGCCGGCGATGGCCGTCAGGAAAGACGTAAGCAGGCTCGTTGAATTGACGCCCCATGACGATGCTGTTGAGCCGATGCGTCGCGTCGTAGCGATCGAAACGATAGAGCACGTTGCGATGGGCGATGATGCGCGGACGCGGAACGCCGCGAGCGTCCGCTTCCTGATCGATGAGCCGCGCCCCCCAGGTGTGATCGATATGGCCATGCGTATAGATGACGGTGTGGATCGGGCTCTCGCTCCAGCGGCGGAGAACAGCGAGCGTCTGGCTCGCAGTCTCGCGGCTGCCTGAATCCACCAGCACGATCCCCTCGCTGGTGCGGATCGCGGTGACGTTGCCGAAGAAATAGCTGGTATGGATGGCGACGATATTATCGGCGATCGTTTTCGCCACGCCGCCTTTCACGGCCGCGGTCCAGTCCTCCATCGGCGCCGCGCCGCTCCACAGCCGCTCGAAGAGTTCATCCTGTTCCATTCTGTCTCCGGCGGTTCGATCCCGATTGCCGCGATCCTAGCATGGCCTGCGCCCGCGGCCGCGATTGAGGATAGGTCTCCTGCCAGCATTGTGTCAGGAGAAGAGCTTGCGGGCGCAGCAGCCGCGTTCCCGTCAACGAGTCCATGAAAGATGCGTCGCGCCGACAGGCTTTTCGAGATCGTCCAGTTTCTGCGCCGCAGGAAGGTTGCGCGCGCGTCCGACATCGCCCGCGCGCTGAAGGTTTCCGAGCGCACGGTCTATCGCGACATCAGGGATATGATTGCGCGCGGCGTGCCGATCGATGGCGAGGCCGGCGTCGGCTATCTCCTGCGGCCGGGCTTCGATCTGCCGCCGCTGATGTTCAACGAGCAGCAGATCGAGGCGCTGGTGCTCGGCGCGCGCATCGTCCAGTCCTGGGCCGATCCGGAACTGGCCGCTGCGGCCGCCGATGTGATCGCCAAGGTGCGCGACGTGTTGCCCGACGCGCGCCGCCATCACGTCGACAGCCTGACGCTCTGGGCGCCCGACAGGCATCATCAGGAGCCAATCACGATCGATCAGGCGGCCTTGCGCGCCGCGATGCGCGAACAGCGCAAGATCGAGATTTGCTATCGCGATCTCGAGGAGCGCGAGTCCCGTCGCAAAGTGCGGCCGCTCATCATGGCGTTCTACGGCCCGGTCTGGCTGCTGACAGGCTGGTGCGAAGTCCGCCACGGCTTCCGCGTCTTCCGGCTCGACCGCATCACCGAGATGATGGTGTTGGAGGAGCGATTCGAGTCCGAGCCCGGCAAGACCGCGCAGGATTTCCTGGAGCAGGATCGGCGCGAGTGAGAACAGGTGAGCGATAGAAACGCTTGCTATAGCTCATTATTCCTCTAAATTTGAGCTACAGAAGCGCTGCCTGTCGCCGAGGGCGCTCTTTGAATTCGCGACCCGCTCGGACAATGCTAGGGATCGCGTGGCGCCTCGCGACTAGCCCGGAAGAGCTCCACAAAAGCGCCGAGTTCGCCGCCATCCAAATCGGAGACGGCCCAATAGGTCACGTCATCGTCAGTCCATCTGACAATGTTGTATCCGTTTGCGCTGATGCGTTTGGCGGTCGCCGGCGCGCCCTTTTGCGCCATGATCTCAGTCACACTGATGACGTGCTCCCGGCGTCGATAGACGATCGTTGGAACCGGCGCGCGATCGACGACATCCACTCTGCCGCCAGCGAGCGAAAAGCCGGCGCTTGATAGATCAATCACGCGCGGCGCTTGAGGGATGCGCCCGGCGAACCAGGGTTTAATCGTGTGCGAGTTGGCCGAAGCGACATCGATCGGTTGCGGAGCCATTAACCCGCGAATATGTGCGGCGACGATAGCCTCCGCAGGCGCGTCGAGCTGGTTTGCATCCAACAAAAGCCAGGTCGAGCCGCCGGCGAGACTGGCCGTGAGAACAATGGAGGCCGCAAGCGCCCAAAATGGGAATCGTCGCTCGGCTCTGCGCAATCCGACGTCACGCGCGATGCGCGCGCGCAAGGCCGGCGAAGGCGCTTCGCCCCGGCCTCGCGCGCGCAGCAAGCTGCGCAGCGCCTGGATTTGTTCGCTCTCCGCAGCCAGCCTCGGATCGGCCGCAAGACGCCGCTCAAATTCGAGCGCGCTCACCGGATCAAGTTCGCCGTCCAGATAGGCGTGAAGGCGCAGGGTTTGATCGTCCGGGGGAGGCGGGTTGGACGACGGGCTCATGGCGCAGCCTTGCTCAGCACTTCGACCAAACGATTCCGGGCGCGCGCGAGGCGCGACATGACCGTTCCGATTGGAGTTCCAGTCACCTCGGCAATCTCGCGATAGCTCAGACCTTCGATATCGCGCAAAATCAGAGGTTCGCGGAACAGAGGCGGCAGAGCTTGAATTGCCTCTTCCAAGCGAAGCTCGTCGGATTTGACGATCAGCGCCGTTTCCGGCGTCTGCTCGGAGGGCCCCCGGGGCTGGAGATTCTCAATTTCCTCAAGGTTGTCGACAGTGACGAGGGCCGTCGGCTTATTCTTACGCAGCCAGCGATAAGCGGTGTGATGCACGATGGTCAGCAGATAGGCGCGCCCGTTAGAGACCACGGTGTTAGCAAGCGCCCGGAACGCCTGCAGACAAGCTTCCTGCACAATGTCTTCCGCGTCGGCGCGATTTCCCGAAAGTGAGCGCGCGAGCGAATAAGCATCGGGAAGATAAGGCAAAACGACCTGCGTGAAACGCTCTCTGGCGACCTCTTCGCGAGCCGAGCGTCCAGAGTCGCCTCGATGCACCGCGCCACCCCTCGTGACTGCGCCGTCGACGTCGCGGCCGGCCGGTTGGACGTCCAATGCAGAAGCATTGCCTGCCGCGATGCAGATCGCAAGCGGGGAGGGCGGCGGCGGCGGACGCGCAGCGAGAACGGACGGTCCGATTTGCGTCAGTTGCATGCTGATAAGGAGGCGCCGACCTCAAATTTTATTCCCGCCATCGGGAATAAGTTTCGCGCCAAAGACTCTGGATGAATGACGGCTCAGTTACTTGAGACGGCTTGGGCACAATGTCGCCGGACGGTCCGAGAGCGTGCTGGCGATGTCGATAAGTTCGGCTGGCCAATAGCTGCGGCCAAATTTTTAATTGGGGGGATCATGGCGACGCTTATTTCCTCAGTTGGGTTCGGGCAACGAAACTTCATTAACGACGTCAAGTTGGTCCAATCGCTTTTGAATTTCGCGCCCCCTGAACGAGGTGGGCCCGCAAAGGCTCTGCGCGTGGATGGTTTATTCGGAACGTTCACTGACCGGGCGGTCCGAGGATTCCAATCAAGTCAGCTTGGCTTTGATGATGGAGTGATTGATCCAGACGGCCCCACGCTCGGCCAGTTGCTTTCGTTTTTCTCTGAAATCCCGAAACAAGCCGCAAAGATTTTCGCATCGTTGTTAGTGTTCACAACCGGAGCAACAGTGTCGCGTCTCAAGATACTAAATGCATCTGGATTATCAGCTACTCTGGGGGCATTGGCGTTGCAGGGTCAAACACTTGAGATTGGCGACGGATTTTCGCGATCCAAAAAGTTTCAAATGCAAGGGGTAGGACTCGGCTTGAGTTGGCCGCCTGTTAAATTTCGGGGCCTTCCGATTTCAGATATTTTGCCCAGCGTGCAAATCCCGATCGGGAGCTTTCCGTCAGCTCCGCCGGCCAACCTGCTAATCCCAAAAGGAAAACCTGACGCCACTTTCGAAACCTTGCAAGGGCTAGGCGTCACAATGGATGCCGGCGTGTCGTTGGGTGTGTCCGCATCGATGACGTTCGTCTTTTTCAACGTCCTCGGTGGAAACTTGCAGGAGACGCTTACCGCGATGGCTCAGCAATTCCCTCTGCCAGGGATTCCGTCGCTTGATTTTGTGGCAAAACTCTTCGCAGCGTCCTCGGCGGCCGGCGTTGCGGCCGGAACTTCCGTAACTGCGGGCGTGCCTGGCGTGAGCGTGACGGGCCAGGAAGTCGCCATTCGAGATTCCCGCACCCCAATACTCCCCATTCTGACGCCGGGCCCTTTGGTTAAGCCTGCAATCAGCTCGAACTTCTTTCTGAGACGGTAGGCATTGCAACCTCGCTAACCGCCGTTGAGCAACGAGAAAGATTTCGAGCCGGCAGCCTCATCTTCTTGGCGCCGTCTTTCTTGCGCTTCTTCAGTTCGCGTTTGGCTGACCTGCCACGGGCAATTTCCATCAGGTGGAGTTAGAGTCTGGCCTGACGAAGGACGGACAGACGAAGCGAGCCGGGTTCACGGAAGAGCAAATTATTGCGGTTTTGGAGGAGCATGAGGCTGGGGCGAAGACCGCTGATCTCGCGCGCAAGCATGGGATTTCGGAGGCGACGCTTGACAATTGGAAGGCCAAATACAGTGGCATGGATGTTTCTGAGGCGAAGCGGCTGAAGCAGTTTGAAAGAGGAGAACGCCAAGCTGAAGAAGCTGTTGGCCGAGTAGATGCTGGACGCAGCCGCTCTTCGCGAGCTTGTATAAAAAATGGTTGGGCCCGCCGTCACCAGAACAGGCGAACTGCGGCATACGCGCTACCGCCTGAAACTGGACTGAAGCCGAGGCCGATCCTCACTGGCCGCGCGCCTGCTTTCTGCCCCATAATCGGCCGTGGAGCCGGAAAATGGCCGAGCGCTCCCTTTCCTCATGGAAGGTGTATTTTCCTATCAGCGGCCATCTGTGGGCCCTGGAGAGGCCATCCAGCGCCGGTCCGCTGAATCTCCGGGCGGTTCTGGCAACACTGGTGCGCAATTAATGCGCTTGCTGAATTTATAGGCTTCTATAATACGCATATCGCATGAATGGTCCTCTGGATCCCCGGCAGCTCGAAGCCTTCAGCGCGGTCGTCGCGACCGGCGGGGTGACCGCCGCGGCCCAGATGCTTGGCCGCTCCCAGCCGGCGGTGACGCGCCAGATCCAGGAGCTCGAGACCACGCTGGGCTTCTCCCTGCTGGAGCGCACCGGCCGCGGCGTGACGCCGACCGAACGCGGCCGGCGTTTCCATATCGAGGTCGAGCGCCATCTCGCCGGCCTGCAGCGGCTGAGTGATCGCGCCGGCGCGATCCTCGCCGGCGCCGGGGCCTCGCTGGAAATCGCGGCCATTCCCGCTTTCGCCGCCGGCCTGATTTCGGAAGCTGTCGCGCATATGCCGGCCGCTGGCGACATCGCGGTGCATCTGCGCGCCGTTGGCGGCGAAGAGGTCGTCGATCTCGTTCTCGATCGCATCAGCGATCTCGGCTTGTGCAGCCTGCCGCTGCGCAGCGCCGGCCTCGATGTGCATTGGGCCGTCGAAGCCGATTGCGTCGCCGTGCTGCGCACCGATGATCCGCTGGCGCGCGAAAAAATCGTGCCGCTGCAGGCGCTCGCCGGGCGGAGATTGATCACCACGGCCAATCCCTATCGCCAGCGTCGCCATGTCGATGAGGCTCTGCGCGCGGCAGGGCTTTCGCGACAGACGCCGCTCGACACCAATACGTCGTTCAGCGCCATCGGCGCCGTGCGCGCGGGCCTTGGCGTTGCGCTGATCGAGCCGCTGACGCCCGCCGGCGCGCCTGTTGAAGGTCTCGTCACGCGCGCGATCGATGTGTCCCTGCCTTTCCGCTATGGCGCGATCATGCGCGCGGGATCGCCGCCATCGCAATTGATTCAGGAGTTGATCGGCGCCCTGCCAGGCTTTCTTGGCGAACGCGTGCCGGGACTTCGCAAGATCGAGATCGCGCGCGACGAACTCGTGGCTGAAGATTCTCCGCCGCTGGAGGCTTCGGCATGAGCGCTGATCCCATCGGTCTTGACGCGCATGAAGCGGCGCTCGCGCGCGAGATGTCGCTGCTCAATCTGCCGCCGAAGACCTGGCTGACGCCGCGCGCGGGCGTTCATGACGTGGTGATCGTCGGCGGCGGCGTGTCAGGCCTCTGCGCCGCGGCGGCGCTGAGGTTCCTTGGCGTCGAAAATGTCACCGTGCTCGATCGCGCGCCGGAGGGTCGCGAAGGTCCGTGGATCACCTATGCGCGCATGCGCACCTTGCGCACGCAGAAGGAGATCACCGGTCCCGCGCTCGGCGTGCCCGCGCTGACTCCGCGCGCCTGGTTCGAGGCGCAATTTGGCGCCGAAGCCTGGGCGAAACTCGACCGCATGCCGCGGCCGATGTGGATGGATTACATGAACTGGTATCGCCGCGTTCTGGCGCTGCCTGTTCAGAATAATGCCGATGTCGCAGGCGTTTCCCTGCGTGATGACGGCCTGATCGAGATTGCGCTGAGGGATACGCACGAACTGCTGCTGGCCCGCCGCGTCGTGCTCGCGACAGGCCTCGACGGCCTCGGCGAACCCGTTGCGCCGCGCGTGGCTCACACGGTCGATCGCCGCTTCTGGGCGCATTCCTCCGACGATATCGATTTCGCCGTGCTCAGAGGCAAGCGCATCGGCGTGATCGGCGCCGGCGCGTCCGCGATGGATAATGCGGCGACGGCGCTGGAAGCCGGCGCCGCATCCGTCGACATGCTCATTCGCCGCAAGGAAATGCCGCGCGTCGACAAGTTCAGCGGCGTCGGCAGCCGCGGCATGGCGCATGGTTTTCTTGGTTTGCCGCCTGATGTGAAGTGGGACGTGTTCCGCATGGGGCAGAAGGCGCAATTGCCGGCGCCGCGCCACAGCGTGCAGCGCGTTTCTCAGCATCCCAATGCGCGCTTTCATTTCGGCAGTCCGATTCTCTCATTGCAGGAGCGTGACGGCGCGCTCGACGTGACGACTGCGAAGGGCGTTCATCGCCTCGACTTCCTGATCTTCGCGACCGGCTTCTCGATTGATCTCGCAGCGCGTCCCGAACTCGCGACGCTTGCGCCCCATGTCAGGCTCTGGCGTGACAGTTTTACGCCGCTCACCGGCGAGGAAGACGAAATGCTGGCTGCTTCGCCCGATCTCGGCCCGGCGTTCGAATTTCGGGAGAAGATTCCCGGCGCCTGTCCCGGTCTTAACAGCATCTTCGCCTTCAATTACGCCGCGGTGCTGAGCCATGGAAAGCTGACGAGCGGCATCCCCTCGATCAGCGATGGCGCGCAGCGTCTGGCGCAGGGCATCGCGCGCGGCCTCTTCGTTGAGGATCGCAGCGAATTCGTCGCGCGCTTCGCGAATTACGACACGCCGGAGCTTCTCGGCGACGAATGGACCGATGCCGACGCGTCGCCGCAAAAGAGCGAATTCTCCCATGCCTGACGCGCCGACGCTGCAGATCTTCTACGGAATTTCGAGTCCTTGGGCCTATTTCGGGGCCGAGCGCGCTTACGCCATCGCGCGCAAGCATGGCGCTCGCCTCGAACTCAGGCCTATTCGCGTCATCGAAGCCAATGGGGGCATTCCGCTGCGCACGCGGGCGCAGCCGCGTCAGGATTATCATGCGCTGGAGCTCGCGCGCTGGCGCGACTTTCTCGGCATGCCGCTCAATCTCGCGCCGCGCTTCTATCCCTGCCGCACCATCGAGATCGCGGCGAAGGCCGTCATCGCGGCGCAGCGCGCCGGGCTCGATGCGCCAGGCTTCTCTTTCGCCGTGCAGCGCGCGCTGTGGGCCGAGGAGCGCGACATCGCCGATGTGGCGACGCTGAAGGAGATCGCCCGCGCGACGATGGGCGAAGAAGGCGTTGCGCTGGTGCGCGATCCGCAGCTTCCCGAAATCACCGCGGAATGGCAGGGCAATCTCGCCGAGGCTGAGCGCATCGGGATTTTCGGCACGCCGACCTATGTGGTGCGCGGCGAACTCTTCTGGGGGCAGGACCGACTCGATTTCGTCGATCGCGCGCTCGCCAAAGCAAGCTGAGACATCTGACTATGGATATTCAGACCACGCCGCAATCGAAAACGCTGCACGAGAAAGCCGTCGTCATCGACGCGCTGCACACTTGCAACTGGAGCCGCGAGATTTTCGAGGAGCTGCGCGCCGGCGGCTACGACGCCGTCAACGCCTCCAACGTGCTCTGGGAGAATTTCGCAGCTGCTATAAACGAGGTCGCGAACTGGAAGCGCCGCTTCGCCGAAAATTCCGACCTCATCCGGCCGATCAGGAAGATCAGCGACATCCACGCCGCGAAGGCGGAAGGCAAGACCGGAATCATCATGGGCTGGCAGAACACTTCGCCCATCGAGGACCGGCTCGACTATCTCGAGATTTTCAAAGATCTCGGCGTCGGGATCATGCAGCTCACCTACAACACGCAGAATTATTCCGGCGCCGGCTATCTCGAACAGAATGACTCCGGCCTCACCGGATTCGGCCGCGAGGTCGTGGATGAGATGGCGCGCGTCGGCGTGCTCTGCGATTTGAGCCATGTCGGCGACAAAACCACGGCCGACACGATCGCCTATTCGAAGAAGCCGGTCTGCATGACCCATGTGCTGCCGCGCGCGCTCCGCGACGTGAAGCGCAACAAGCCGGATGAGCTGATCAAGGCCTGCGCCGAAAAGGGCGGCGTCATCGGCGTGAGCTTCTTCGCGCCGGGTCTCGTCGCCGGCAACGACGCCACCGTGCATGACGTGCTCGACGCCATGGAGCATGTGATCAACCTCGTCGGCGAGGATCATGTCGGCGTCGGCACTGATTTCAGCCAGGGCCATGCGCGGCCCGGCCCTTGGCTTCTCTGGGCCAACAGGGATAAGGGAACGGCGCGCACGCTGACCGAGTTTGGCTCCGCCAAGATCAGCAAGCCGGCGGGCGTCGACAAGGTTCACAAGCTGCCGAACCTCACCGCTGCGATGTTGCAGCGGGGCTGGAGCGAGGCGCTGGTTCTGAAATTGCTTGGCGGCAACTGGCTTCGTCTGCTGAGTGAATGCTGGGGAGAATGATGATGTCCGATCGCGGCCTTTCACGACGAATTCTTCTCGCTGGCGCCGCTGGCGTTTCGCTTCCTCTCGCCGCGCCGCGCATGCTGCGCGCCGCCGAGCCTGCGACGGTGAACGTCGTCGGCTATTTCGGCATCTTTGAGGATAACTATACGAAGGCCGTGCTGCAGCCCTTCATGCAGACAAATCCTGACGTCAAGGTGGTGTTCAAGCCGGTGCGCGGCTCCGCCGAAGCGACGGCGATGCTGCGCACGCAGAAGGCGAAGCCGCAGGCCGACGCGGTGATCATGGATCTTTCGATCGCCGCGCAGAATGCGCGCGAGGGCCTGTTCGCGCCGCTCGATCCCGCTGTCGTCACCAACCTCGCCGACATTCCGGCCTGGGGCCGCCCGGCGAACAATATGGGCGCCGCGCTGACGCAGGATGTGCTCGTGCAGTTGACCGCGCCGAAGAAGCTCAAGAAGCAGCCCGCGAGCTGGCTCGATCTCGCTGATCCCGCCTATGCCGGCCGCGCCGGCATGCCGATCGGCGACGTGCGCGGCACGGTGCTGCTCGCGCTGCTCTGCCGCATGGCGGGCGTCGACTACAAGCAGAGCGTCGACGCTGGCATCGCGTCGTTGAAGAAGATCGCCGCGAATGTGCAGACCTATGAGCCGCAGCCTGACATCTACACCGCGATCCGTTCCGGCGTCATCGATATCGGCATCGGCTGGAACGCGCGCGGCCAGTCGAATCAGGACCAGGCGAACGGCGAATTCGCCGCCATCGTTCCGGTCGAGGGCACGGCGCCGCAGGTGAACACAATCAATCTCGTCGCCAATGCGCCAGCAGGCGGCGCGGCGCAGAAATTCATCAATTATGCGCTTGGCGCCGAAGCGCAGAAAGCCTTCGCGGAAGCCTTGTTCTATGGCCCGACCAATAGCAAGGCCGTGCTTGATCCTGCGCTGGCGACGCGCATCTTCGGCACATTGGAAGTTCGCGCCAAGCAGATGGAGCTCGACTGGGACTGGTTCAGCCGCAACAACAACACGCTGCTGCAACGCATCCGCCGCGAGGTCATCGCGAGCTGATGAGCGAACCCTATGTCGTCGCGCGCGATCTGACCAAGCGCTACGGAGAACAGCCGCCATCGGTCGATCGCGCCAACTTCTCGCTTGAGAAAGGCGAGATGCTGGCGCTGCTCGGCCCGTCCGGCTGTGGCAAGACCACGATCCTGCGCATGATCGCCGGGCTGATCGAGCCGACGTCGGGCTCGATCCGCATCGACGGGCGCGAGATCGCGGCCCTGCCCGTGCATCGGCGCAACATGGGCATGGTGTTCCAGTCCTATGCGCTGCTGCCGCATCTCACTGTCGCCGACAATGTCGGCTTCGGGCTCGAAATGCGCGGCGTCGGCAAGGCGGAGCGGATGAAGCGCGTCGACGCCGCGCTGCAGATGGTGAAGCTTGGCGGCCTTGGCGAGCGTCGCATCTCGCAACTGTCAGGCGGCCAGCAGCAGCGCGCCGCCATCGCGCGTTCGCTGGTGATCGAGCCGAGCCTTCTGCTGCTCGATGAGCCTCTTTCGAACCTCGATGCGAAACTGCGCGATGAGCTGCGTAACGAGATCCGCGATCTCCAGCGCCGCACGGGCACGACGGCGATTTTCGTCACTCATGACCAGAGCGAGGCGCTGGCGGCGGCCGACCGCATCGTTGTGATGTCGGCTGGCAGGATCGAGCAGACGGGCAGCCCGTCCGACATTTTCGATCGCCCGGCGACGCGCTTCGTCGCGAGCTTCATCGGCGACGGAACCTTTCTCGAAGGCGAGGCCGATGGCGACACGGTGCAGATTGAGGGCGTCGGCGCGGTGAAGATCGCGACGGCGATGAAGGGTAAGACGATATTGATGTTGCGCCCGCATCGCGTCGATTTCGTTGGGGATGGCGCGGTGTTCGAGAACGAGGTCGAGGGGACGGTCGAAAGCGCCGTCTATACCGGCGAACTCGTCAGCAGTTCGGTGCGCGTCGGGCCGCATCTCATTGCGGTGAACCGCCTTGCGCGCGGCCGCGACATCGCGCCGGGCGAGAAGGTCACGCTGGGTTGGCGCGCGGAAGACGCCATCATCATTCCCGGCGACGCCAGATGAATATTGCGGCGCTGCGGCTCGTTCTCCTGCTGCCGGGGCTCGCTTTCATCGCGGTGAGCTTCATCCTGCCGCTTCTCTGGCTGCTCAGCATCTCCTTCTCGAGTCAGGAAATGCCGGGGGTGACCACGGCGACCTATGCGCAGGTTCTGTTCGATCCGTTTTATTGGCGCCTCGCCGGCAATACGCTCTGGCTGTCGGCGCTGGTGGCGGTGATCGCGGTCATCCTCTCTTATCCCCTTGGGCTTTTTCTCGCGCGCACGCAAAGCAAATGGCGCGGCGTTCTTGCGACTCTCGCCATCGCGCCGCTGCTGACCTCGACGGTCGTGCGCACCTATGGCTGGATGATCATTCTCGGAGATCAGGGCCTGATCAACAGCACGCTGAAATCGATGGGCCTGATCGAGCGTCCCTTCGCGCTCGCCAATAATTTCATTGGCGCCGTGATCGCGCTCGTCGAAATCCTGATGCCTTACGCAGTGCTCGCGATCGTCAGCGGCCTCGGCAAGCTGAAGCCGGAGCATGAGGAGGCCGCGGCGCTGCATGGAGCCGACCGGCTGCGCGTCTTCACGCGCGTCATCCTGCCCCTCTCCTTCCCTGCGATCATGACGGCGCTGCTGCTCGTGTTCGTGCTTGCGATCAGCAGCTTCGTCACGCCGCGCCTGATGGGCGGCGGCCGCGTTTTCGTCTTCGGCACGGAAATCTTCAATGAATCGACGGTGACGTTGAATTGGCCTCTGGCCGCTGTGCTGTCGATCCTGCTGCTCGCGCTCTTCGCGCTTGTCATGACGCTTTACTCCAGATTGATGCGCAATATGGAGGAGCCGGCGTGAGCGCGGTGACATCCTCGATCGCTGCGCGCGGTGCCTGGGGCGCGCTGATCGCGCTCATCTATCTCTTCCTGCTTGCGCCGTTGCTCGTCGTGCTGGTGATTTCCTTCGACACGCGGCCGTTCCTTGCTTTTCCGCCAGCCGGCTTCTCCTTCGGCTCCTATATCGCGGCGGCGAAAAATCCGGCTTTCATGCACGCCTTCGGCGTCAGCGTTCTCGTCGGCCTCGTCGCGGCGCTGTGCGCGCTGGCGGCCGGCGTGCCGGCGGCGCTCGTATTGACGCGACAGCGCTTTCGCGGCCGCGAGGCAGTGTCGACGCTGTTTCTCTCGCCGCTGCTCGTGCCGCATATCGTGCTGGCGGTCGGCGTGCTGCTGGTGCTGGCGCCGATGAACCTGCATGATTCCTACACCGGCCTGATCATGGCCCATGTCGGCGTCACCATTCCCTATGTCATCCGCACGGTCTCGCTCAGCCTCGCCGCGGTCGATCTTCGTTGCGAGGAGGCGGCGCGCGTGCATGGCGCCTCGTCCTTGACGGTGTTTCGTCGCGTGACCCTGCCGCTCGCGGCGCCGGGACTGATCGCGGGGGGCGTGATCGCGTTCTTGGTCTCTTTTGATGAAGCAGTGATCGCGCTCTTCATCACCTCCGAGCATGTGCGGACGCTGCCGCTCGAGATCTTCAAATATATCGAGTTCCGCACCGATCCGCAGATCGCGGCCTTGTCGGTGCTGCTGATCCTCGTCTCCATGGCGCTGATGACGCTCGTCGAGCGCATCGTCGGATTGCGGAAAGCGCTGAGAGGTTGATGCGCGCCGGGCTGCTGCAGCTTTTCCACGAGGCGAACGGGTTCTCGCCGATCCCGATTGGCCTGCGCGATTTTCAAACGCGCCACTGGTGCGAGGGCGAGGAAGTGCGCGAGCGCTTTGGCGCGACGCGCAACTGGCTCGGCGGCGCCATTGCGGCGTGCGATGCGGCCGGAGTGAATCTCGATATCGGTCAATGCGCGAGCTGCCATCCCGGCGGCGTGATCGAGGCCGAAGCCTTCGCGACCATCCGCGCGGCGCTGCTTGAATCCATGCGCGGGATCGTGGCGCGCGGCCAGCCTGACGTCGTGCTGCTCCTGCTCCATGGCGCGCTGCTGGCTGAGGATTCGCCCATGCCCGAGGGCGAACTCGCCGCTCGAGTGCGTGAGATCGTGGGGCCGGATACGGTGATCGCGGTCACGCTCGATTTTCACGCCAACATCGATCCGCTGCTCACCGAGAGCGCCGATCTCATCATGGGCGGCAAGCTTTATCCGCATACGGACGCGTTTGATCGCGGCCGCAAGCTCGGCGAACTCGCCTTCGCCTGCGTGCGAAAGCGCCGCAAGACGCGCCATATTCTCCTGCCGATCGCGACGCCTTTGCCGCGACAGGAAACGGTGACGCCTGGTGGTCCTGGCGCCGAACTCGTCGCGCTGTCCGATGAGCTCGCGGCGAAGCATGGACTCGATGATCTCTCCGTGATGGGCGGATTTCATTTCGCCGACAATCATTGGGCTTCCATGAGCCTGCTCGTCACCGGCGGCGAATGCGAAACGCAGAATAAAGCGCTGCGCGCGCTCGCCGACGCGATATGGGAGTGTCGCGACGAACTCGTCGCTCCCCTCCCCGATCTCAACGAAGCCGCGCGGCTGCTCAGCAAACGCTCGCGCGCCGGCATGACGCTCGTCGTCGACACCGGCGACAATCCCGGCGGCGGCGGAACGGGTGAAACTGCGAGCCTGCTGCCCTGGCTCGTGCGCGAAAGGATCGATTACGCCGCAGGCTTTTTCGTCGATCCCGCGTTGGCGCAACGCGCGGCCAAGGCGGGTATGGGGAACAGTTTCAATGCGATGGTCGGCGCCGCCAGCGGCCCCTTCACCGCAGAAGCGCGAGTCGAATGGGCAGGCGAAATCAGCTATCGCAACATCGGCCCGATGATGACGGGCGAATTGCTCGAAGGCGGGCTCGGCGCCGTGCTGCGCATGGGCAACGGCCGCATCATCGTCACCACCGAGCGCATTCAGGCCTATGACGTCAACGCCTTCCTGTCGCTCGACATCGATCTCGCCTCGCGTGATGTCGTGCTGGTGAAATCATCAGCGCATTTCCGCGCCTCCTATGCGCCGCTCGCGGAAGGCGGCATCATTCTCTGCGATGGCGGCGGCTGGTCGTCGTCGAACTTTACGCGCTTTCCCTACAAGGGCCGCATGCGACGCATCCTGCCGCTGAAGCCGATGGACAAGCGCGAGTGGGACGCCGCAATCGAAGCGGCGATCGGCTGACGACGTCAACGCGCGGCCGAAGGCCTGTCACCGGATCGGAGGATTTCCCGGGAGATCGAGCCGCTCCCATTGCTCGCCGTCGAAGCGCGCGATGTCCTCATATCCGATCGACCAGAGCACGCCATCCGTCACATCGATCCAATGCGCGTCCCTGAGGTCCGGCGTCAGCGTCGTCCTGGCCCTCACGATGCGATCGCCTTCGAGCATGTGAAGGCCTGTCTCGGCGGCGAGATAAAGGCGGCCCTCGTATTTCGCCATGGACAGAAAAGCTTCGCGGCTGTCACCCGCCGCGACTTGCCGAAATCCGTCGATATGATTGCCGCGCAACAGCAGGCCCGCTCGTCCGCAGATCCAGATCGTTTTCTCATTCTCGACATGGATTTGCTGAAGCCAGAGCGAGGTCGGCAACGCCAGATCCAGAAAGCCCTCCGGGCCTTTCCAGTATGCGGTTCCGTTCTGTCCGACCACATAGATGCTCTCTTCATGCGGTCCGTTCACATCCGCAAAGATGATGTCGTCAGCGTTCGGCTGTCCTCCGGGCATTCCGAGGTCAAAGCGTTCCCAATGTTCGCTTCCCTCCCTCCTGTAGAGCTGTCGTCCGCCTCCGCAGGCGTAGAGGCGGGCGCCGATCTGTCGGATGGCGCTCATATATCCGCGGCCTTCGGCGTCGTCCGCCCAGAGGCCGGCGCCTGGAATCTTCTCGTAGAATCCTTCTTCCCTGCCAAAGAATCCGACATGTCCTTCCGCGGCCAGCGCCACCTGAATTTGCCGATCGCGATCGGGATAGCGGTAGCGCGTCATTGAAATGATGTTCGTCTCGATTCGCGTGGCTTCACCCCAAGGGTTTGGCTGATCCCTGTTGTAATAGACGACATCGTTCTCCGGTTCGAAGGGGCTGGATCGCCACGTCTTGCGATCCATCACTGTCACGCAGAGGATCGACTTCGAATATGCCGATGCGCTTCTAATGATCAGGGGTGGATTCATGAAGAACAATATCCCGGGCGGCGGGCGATCTTCTCCAATGAATTGGCTGCCCGCAACGCGACAGTTCGCTGCGCTTGCGGGCTAACGCGTAATTTGATCACCTGCGGCGCGCTGGCGTCTTCGGTGACAAACGGCGCAGACCGGAAGCAAACGCCAGGCCCTGTCTCCGCGGGAACAGCGAGCGATAATCCGATCGCCCATAGGCCTTGCAACTTTGCGAGGTCATCATGATCTGTCCAGCCGTCGCCACGGGTTGGCGCCATCTCACATCAGGCGATCAGCCGGAGCTGATGGCGCATTTTCTCCGTCTCAAAGAGGCCGGTCTTCGCAGCCGTTTTGGCCGAGGCGTGTCCGAAACCTTTCTCGACGCCTATTGCTCCGCGGGCTTTGGCGAATCGAGCCGCATGATTGGATATTTCGACAATGGCCAGTTGCGTGCGGTCGGTGAATTGCGTTCCGGCGAGTTGGCGGTCAGTGTCGAAAGCGGCTGGCGAAGAATGGGCGTCGCCACGTCGCTTCTGAAGATTCTCCTTCGGGTCGCCTGCGAAATCGGCGCTCAGTCGCTGAAAGCCTATTGTTCAGCTGAAAATGTGGCCGCGAAACGATTGATGTTGCGCGCGGGATTCAAGCTGATGACGATGAGCGCGGAGGTGTGTGGCTTGCTGGATGTCGCTGCGAGGCGCGGCGCATTCGCGCCGGCGGCTTGAGTAACGTCGACGCGAATGGCGAGCCTTCGGTTCAGCGAAAGAATCCGATCGCCTGCGAGATGCGGCGCGCTGTTTCCTTCGCCATCTCGCCGATTTCCTCGCAGCGCGATTCCGGCGCGCGACTGGCCGGTGCCGCCACATTCAGCGCTGCCGCGATACGACCGTTCGCGGAAAAGACCGGCGCGGTGATCGAAACGAGATCGTCTTTGGCTTCGCCCCGGCTGACCTGCATGCCCGTGTTCCTGATCTCCGCGAACTTCCGCCGCAGCTTCTCGGGATCGGTGATCGTGTTCGGCGTAAGCCTTTCCAGCGGGCCGCGCAGAAATGATTCGCGATCGGCTTCGTCGAGATAGGCAAGCAGCACCTTGCCTGATCCGGCATGCAGCGGCGAGCGGCCGCCGACCACCGCATTGACCTGGATGTCGCGGCCGGGCTCCCACTTCGACACGCAAATGCTTTCGCGCCCGTCGCGCACACGAAGCTGGATCGTTTCCCTTGTGCGCCCGCCAAGCTCAGCGAGCATCGGATGCGACAATCGCACGATATCGAAATGCTCGGCCGCCGCATTGGCGAGCGCGAGCGCCGCGACACCGAGCCTGTAGCCGACGCCATTTTCCGAGCGCGTGAGAAAACCGCGCGCTTCGAGCGTATGCAGCAACCGGAACGCGCGCGCCTTGCTGTCGCCAGAGCGCCGCGCGATTTCCGACACGCCGAGATCGGCTTCCTGCGACACGGTTTGCAGCAGGCTGAGCGCACGATCGACCGCTTCGACGAAATAGCGGGAGCGAGCGGCGGGATTTTCGGTCGACATGGGTTGGGCTGCTCTTCGCGGGCCTTGATGGTCCTTCGATAGCGTGGCGTAGACGTTTCGTCTAGTAAGACGATGGTTTGTCAGTATTGACACATAGCCGGCTGGTCGGCTTTATGCCCGCCCATCGGCCGGGAAGCGGATGGGAGGCGATCGTGACCCTGGAGATGACGCCTGCCCGTGAGGGCGAACCGCCCGTCGCCGCCGTGTCCTCGGCGCGCATGATGGCCGACCTGCAACAGCTCGCGCGCTGGACGAAGCTCGCGGCGACGCCGACCGAGGCCGAAAGCCTCGCCTTTGTGCGTTCGCGTTTCGATGACGCTGGCTTCAAGACCGGGATCATCGAGCACGACGCCTATATCAGCATTCCCGGCCCCGCTCATGTGATGCATGGGGCGAAGCGCATCACGGCGATCACCCATTCCATGGCTGTTTCATCGCCGGCGTCGGGACTCGTTGGCGAGGTCGTCGATGTCGGCGAAGGCGAAGAGGCTGATTTCGCCGACAAGACCATCGCCGGCCGCATCGTGCTTGCCGACGGCATTGCTTCGCCCGGCGTTGCGCTCCGCGCCTCGCGCGCCGGCGCGGTAGGCGTCGTGCAGGTCAGCCCGCATCATCTCCTGCATGAGATGTGCATCTCGCCGATCTGGGGCAGCCCGTCATCCCAGACGAAGCACGATCTGCCGACTGTCCTCGTCGTGACGATTTCGGAAGAGGATGGAGCGGCGCTTCGTCAGGAGATGGCGAAGGGCGCGCTGCGACTCACGCTCCATGCGTCTGTCGACACCGGCTGGCGCAAGACGCCGCTGCTTGTGGCGGAACTGCCCGCGCCTGATGGCGACAAGGACGCGCCTTTCGTTCTTCTTTCCGGCCATCACGACACCTGGTTCGAGGGCGTGATGGACAATGGCGCCGCCAATGTCGCGACGATCGAGGTGGCGCGCATCTGCGCCGAGCATCAGAAGCAATGGAAGCGCGGCCTGCGCGTCTGCGTCTGGTCCGGCCATTCGCAGGGGCGCTATTCCGGCTCCGCCTGGTATGTCGATCAGCATTGGAGTGAACTCAATCGCCGCTGCGTCGCGCATGTGAATGTTGACAGCCTCGGCGCGGTCGGCGCCGAGGTGCTGAACAATGCAGCCGCCGCCGGCGGTCTGTTCGACATCGCCGCGGCGGCGATCAAGATCGAGAGCGGCCAGACGCTCAATTCGCGCAGAAAGGCCCGCTCCGCCGACGATTCTTTTCCCGGCGTCGGCATTCCCTCGGTCTTCGGTAGTCTCAGTTATCAGCCGCCGTCCGAGAAGAAGATGCGCAACGATCTCGGCTGGTGGTGGCACACCGCGCATGATCTCATCGACAAGATCAGCCCTGACAATCTCGCGCGCGATACGCGCATCGTGCTGCGCATCGTCTGGGGCCTGCTCGCCGATCGCATTCTCCCCATCGATTATCTCGCGCAGGCGAAGGATTTCGAACGCGAACTTGCCAAGCTTGTGGACAAGCTCGGCGGACGTTTTCCTCTGTGCAACTTGCGCGAGGCGGCGATGCGCCTGTCTGCGGCGCTGACTACGTTGCGCGCGGAAGCGGCCTCGCTGCCGGCGGATAAAGTCAATGGCGCCATCCAGCGCCTGTCGCGCATCATGGTTCCTCTCGACTACACCAAAGGCGACCGTTTCGTTCACGATGCGGCGCTGTCGCTTTCGCCATGGCCGGCGCTCGATGCGCTTCGAAATCTCGCGCAGGCGACGCCGGGAACCGACGACGCGCGCTTCGCCGAGGTCGACGCCGTGCGCGCCGCCAATCGCGTGCTGTTTGCGCTTTCGCAGGCCGAGGACGCCGCGCGCGCCGCTTTCGCATGAGCGGCCATTTCAGGCGTCTTGTTCTCGTTCTCGCGGCGCTGTTTGTCGCTCTTGCCGCGCCTGCCTTCGCGTCGGCGCAGGACTTGCGCATCGCCATGAAGGCGGCTGTGGACAGCGCCGATCCGCATCAACTGTTCACGCCCAATCGCAACGTGCAGCAGCATGTGTTCGAACCGCTGATCTTTCAGGACGAGCATCTGAAGCCGCTGCCCGGCCTCGCAGAGAGCTGGCGCTTGATCGATCCGACCACCTGGGAGTTCAAGCTCCGCCAGAACGTCAAATTCCATGATGGAACGCCCTTCACCGCGCGCGATGTCGAATTTTCCATCAAGCGCGCGCAGGCGATCACCGGCGTCAGGACCTATCGCCATTATTTGAAAGACATTGTCGGCTTCGATATCGTCGATGACCACACCTTGCGCATCAGGACGTCGCAGCCGTCGGCGCTGCTGATCTCGAATCTGTCGACGCTCGGCATGGTGTCGGCGAAGCTTGTCGAGGGCGCCCCGGCCGAAGGCTTCAACACAGGCGCGCTCTCCATCGGCACCGGCCCCTATCGCTGGGTGCGCTTCGTTCCGAATCAGGAAATCGTGCTGGAGCGCAACGAGAACTACTGGGGCGGCGTCGAGCCCTGGGCGAAAGTCACGATCCGCTTCATCGGCAATGACAGCGCGCGCGTCGCGGCGCTTCTGTCGAATGAGGTTGATGTGATCGACGCCGTGCCCGGCAGCCTGTTTGCGCGGGTGAAGGACAGCGCCTCGGCGCGGCTTGTCGCCGACACCTCGATCTTCATGCTCTACATGACGCTGGATCGTTTCCGCGATGTTTCGCCCTTCGTGCGCGCCGCCGACGGCAAGCCGCTCGCGAAAAATCCGCTCAAAGACACGCGCGTGCTCGAAGCGATGAGCCGCGGCGTCAACCGGCAGGCGCTCGCCGATCGCGTGATGGATGGCGGCGCGGAGCCCGCGGGACAATTCGCGCCGCCCGGCTTCGCAGGGCATGATCCTTCGCTGAAGCCCCTGCCCTACGAGCCGCAGAAAGCGAAACAGATACTCGCCGACGCCGGCTGGCCGCGCGGCTTCGAACTCACTTTACACTGCCTCAATGATCGCTTCTCCGGCGATATCCAGACCTGTCAGGCGATTGGCTCGATGCTCACCGCGATCGGCGTGCGCAGCAAGGTCGAGGGCTTGCCGAGCGCAACCTTCTTCCGGCGCGCCAATTCTGGCGGGCCGAATGGCGAGCCGGAATTCTCCGCCGCCATGTCGATCTTCGGCAGTTCGAGCGGCGATCCCATCCAGTCGCTCGTCACGCTTGTCGAGACGGTCGATGCGGCGAAGGGCCATGGCGGCAATAATCGCGGCCGCTACTCCAACCCGGAAGTCGATCGGCTGACCGAATTGTCGCAGCAGACTCTTGACGATGCGGCGCGGGAAAAGCTCGTCTGGGAGGCGACAAGGATCGCCATGGCCGAGAACGGCGTGTTTCCGATTTATTTCCTGAAATCGTCCTGGGGCGTGAGCCGCAAGCTGACGCTTCTGCCGCGCGGCGATCAATATACGCTGGCGACCAGAATCCGGCCGGCGCAATAGCGCTCTGTAGGCGCAAGATCATTGGGAGGTTTGGAATGACCGCATCACGCCGAACGCTGCTCCATGGATTGCTCGGCGGCTTCGCCGCATCGCAGGCGCCGTCGTGGATCGCGTCCGCCGCGGCGCAGCAGCAGGCCACGCTGCGCGTCGGCATGTCGGCGCCGAACACCACGCTTGATCCGCATCTCCTCAGCAACGCGCCGAACAATATGGTTTCGACCCATGTGTTCGACGCCATTGTCGCCAATGATTTCCAGTCGCGCTCGCAGCCGGGCCTCGCCGAATCCTGGAAGGTGCTGGACGATACGCATTGGGAATTCACGATGCGGCCGAACGTGAAATTCTCCGATGGTTCGCCGCTGACGATCGAGGACATCAAGGTTTCGATCGATCGCGCGGCGACCATCCCGAGCGCGGCCTCCTTCCGCACCTACACCAGAAGCATCAAATCGATCACTGAGCCGTCGCCCGGCAAGATGATCATCGAGACGAAATCGCCCGATCCGCTGCTGCCGAATTCGCTTGGCCGCATCCGCATCATCGCGGCGAAATTCAAGGACGCGCCAAGCCCGGAATTCAACGCCGGCCGCGCCTCGATCGGCACCGGGCCTTACATCTACAAGGAATATGTCCCGGGCTCGCGGATCGTGCTTGCGCTCAATCCGCATTATTGGGGGCCGAAGCCGCCATGGTCGGAGGTCACGCTGCGCATCGTCACCGACGCCGGCGCGCGGCTTGCGGCGCTGCTTTCAGGCGATCTCGATATCATCGAGCAGGCGCCTTATGAGGGGCTTGAGCGCATCAGGAAGGATGCGCGCTTCCAGATCATTCGCGGCGTGTCGAGTCGTTTCGTCTATCTCACGATCGATTCCGATCATGACGTGCAGCCCTTCATCACCGGCGCGGATGGCAAGCCGCTGCCGAAGAATCCGCTGAAGGACAAGCGCGTGCGCCAGGCGCTTTCCATGGCGATCAACCGGCAGGCGATCGTCGAGCGCGTGATGGAGAACAACGCCGTCGCCGCCTCGCAATTCCTGCCGCCCGGCGCGCCCGGCACCTCGCCGAACGTGAAGCCTGCGCCTTACGACCCTGTGAAAGCGAAGGCGTTGCTCGCAGAGGCCGGCTATCCCCAGGGCTTCAAGCTCACCATCCATGGCCCGAACGATCGTATCGTCAATGACGCCAAGATCGTGCAGGTGATCGCGCAGATGTTCACGCGCATCGGCGTGGAAACGAAGGTCGAGGTCATGCCCTGGTCGGTCTATTCGACCAAGAGCACGGCGCATGAATTTGCGGTCAATCTGAGTTCATGGGGCGTCAACACCGGCGAGACGTCGAACCCGCTGCTGGCGGTGAGCGCGACGTACAATCCGACCGCAGGAACCGGCGCGAGCAATTCCGGCCGCTATTCCAATCCCGCGCTCGACGCCAAGCTCGAAGCGGCGATGAAGATCCTCGATGATGGCAGGCGCAACGCGCTGCTCGCCGAAGCCAGCGAGATCGTCTTCAACGATGTCGCGGTCATCCCGCTGCATCACGAGGTGCTGGTGCTCGGCGCGCGCAAGGACATCGCGTTCACGCCGCGCGCGGATCAATACACGCTCGCCATGGATGTGACGCGTAAGGCCTGACCGGCGCAAGGAAACGGAACTCGACGATGATCATGACGAAGGATGTGGCGGCGGACCGGGCGAAAGCGCTCTATGATTTCGGCCCGACGGTGATGTTCGCCTCGAAGGCTGATCCGCGCTTCCACTATTGTCTCTATGTGCCGCCCGCCGCGGCCGACGGCGCCAAGGTCGACCTGCTCGTCGCGGTTCACGGCTCGGGCCGCACCTCGTTCCTCGATTTCCGCGACGGCTTCTCCGCCTTCGGCCGCTGGAACAATTGCGCCATTCTCTGCCCGGTCTTCCCGGTCGGCGTGCGCGGCGATGATGCGCGCAACGGCTATAAATACATGCGGGAAGGCGACATCCGCTACGACAAGGTGTTGCTCGCAATGGTCGAGGAGGTCGCGGCGAAATACAAGCAGGACTGGAGCCAGTTCTCGATCTTCGGCTTCTCCGGCGGCGGACATTTCTCGCATCGCTTCGCCATCCTGCATCCGAAGAAATTATGGGCGGCTTCGATCGGCGCGCCGGGTTCGGTGACGTTGCTTGACCCCTCGCGCGACTGGTGGGTCGGCGTGCGCAATCTCAAGGAGACATTCGGCGTCGATTTCGATCCGGCGGCGATGGCGAAAATTCCGGTGCAGATGATCGTCGGCGACGCTGATCTCGAAACCTGGGAGATCACCCATCGCGAGGGCGGAACCTACTGGATGCAAGGCGCGAACGACGCGGGCCGCACGCGGCCTGAACGCCTCGCGGCCTTGCGCGATTCCTTCGAGAAGGCCGGCGTGAAAGTGCGCTTCGATCTCCTGCCGGGCGTCTCGCACGACCGCATGAAGACGCTTGGCAAGGTGCAGGACTTCCTCGCCAGCGTGCTGGCGACGCGTCGAGGCGCCGCGAAATGAGCGGGATGATCGTCGCGCCGCAGCCGGAAGCTGTTGAAGCCGGCGCATTGGTGCTGAAGCGCGGCGGCAACGCCGTCGATGCGGCGCTCGCCTGCGCCTTCATGCAGGGCGTCGTCGATCCGCAGATGGCCGGCGTCGGCGGCTTCGGCTCGATGCATGTCTATATGGCCGGCGGCGCGCATGAGATTCTCGAATTCTATGCGCGCGCGTCGCTCAAGGCGACGCCCGATATGTGGACCGAGAAGCTGGTCGGCCAGTCGCGCGACGGCTTCGCTTTTCTCCTTAAGGATCATGCAAGCGAGATCGGCTATCTCGCCGCCTGCACGCCGGGCAGCGTCAAGGGCTACGCGACCGCGCTCGAATGCTACGGCACGTTCGACTGGGCCGATCTCATCAAGCCCGCGATCGCCATGGCGAAGCGCGGCGTGATGGTGAGGCCGCACATGCACTGGTTCTGGACGCAGGACCAGAGTGCGAGCGGCCAGGTCAACACGATCGACAAATTGCGTTTCAGCAAGACGGGACGCGACATCTATTTTCGCGCTGACGGCGCGCCGAAAAAACCGGGCGACATGCTCGTCAACCTTGACATGGCGCGCACGCTGGAGCGGCTCGCAGCCGGCGGCCCCGATATTTTCTATCGCGGCGAGATCGCCGAAGAGATCGCAGCCGACATGGCCGCCAATGGCGGTCTCATCGGCAAGGATGATCTCGCGAAATATGAATTGTCCGTGGCGAAGCCCTTGTGGGGCGAATATCGCGGCCTCAAGATCGCAACGAGCCCGCCGCCGGGCAGCGGCCTCTCGATGCTGCAGATCCTGCACATGCTCGATCATTTCGATGTCGGCGCGATGGAGCATGGCAGCGCCGCCCATGTGATGCTGCTCGCCGAAGCGATGAAGCGGATGACGATCGACAAGGATCGCCATCTCGGCGATCCCGCTTATGTCGATGTGCCGGTCGCAAAGCTTCTGTCGCGCGATTATTGCGGCGCGCTGGCCGAAGAGATCAAGCGCGGCGAGCGCGCCGAGGTGACGCGCCTCGGCGACAGAAGTTCGCGCGACACGACCCATGTCTCCGTCATCGATCGTCATGGCAATGCGGTGGCGCTGACGCACACGCTTGGCAGTCCCTCCGGCGCGATCACCGATGGTCTTGGCTTCATGTATAACGGCACCATGAGCCGCTTCGATCCGCGGCCGGGCCGCGCATCGTCGATTGCGCCGGGCAAGAGGCGTTCGAGTTCGGCCGCGCCGACGATCGTCTTCAAGAACGATCGCCCGTCGATCGTGATGGGCGCGCCGGGCGGCAGCTATATCGCGCCATCGATGGCGCAGGGCCTGATGAATGTGATCGATTTCGGCATGAGCATGTCGGATGCGGTCGCCGCGCCGCGCATCGTCGCGGTGTCGAACGTGATCGACGTCTCCAATCGTGTTCCCCATTACGTCACCGACGAGGTCGAGGCTAAGGGCTACAAGGTCAAGCGCACGCCGCAGAGCTACGCCTTCGCCGCGCTGCACGGCGTGCGCGTCGTGGGCGACAAGCTCGAAGGCGGCGCCGATCCCCAGCGCGACGGCATGGCGCTGATGGTGAAGACGCCATGACAGCGTGGCTGCTCCGCCGCGTCATCCAGGCGCTGTTCGTCATGTTCGTGATGACGCTGCTGGTGTTTTTTGCGGTGAATGTCATCGGCAATCCCGCCGACATCCTGATCCCGCCGGACGCCGACCAGATCGAGCGCGCGCGCGTGATCAAGGAGCTCGGGCTCGATCTGCCTCTCTGGCAGCAATATCTGCAATTCGTGAAAGGCGCGCTGCAGGGCAATCTCGGCCAGAGCTATGTCTATAACGAACCGGCGCTGCGCGTGATCCTGCATCGACTGCCGGCGACGCTGGAGCTCGCCTTCTGCTCGGTCATCCTTGCGATCCTGATCGGCATTCCGCTCGGGCTTTACGCAGGGCTGAGGCCAGACGGAATTCTTTCGAAGATCATCATGACCGGCAGCATCCTCGGCTTCTCGCTGCCGACCTTCTGGGTCGGGCTGATGCTGATTATGGTGTTTGCGGTGCAGCTGGGCTGGCTGCCGAGCGGCGGCCGCGGCGAGACCGGCGAATTGTTCGGCGTGCAATGGTCCTTCATGACGCGCGATGGTCTGATCCATCTCATTCTGCCCGCGCTCAACCTCTCTCTCTTCAAGGTGTCGCTGGTGCTGCGATTGACGCGCGCCGGCGTGCTCGAAGTCATGCCGCTCGATTACGTCAAATTCGCGCGCGCGAAGGGGCTCACCGAATTGCGCGTCATCGGCGTGCATGTGCTGAAGAACATCATGATCCCCGTGGTGACAGTGATCGGGCT
The DNA here is from genome assembly GCF_022059845.1 of Terrirubrum flagellatum. Classification (GTDB taxonomy): domain Bacteria; phylum Pseudomonadota; class Alphaproteobacteria; order Rhizobiales; family Beijerinckiaceae; genus Terrirubrum; species Terrirubrum flagellatum. The sequence continues at coordinate 54,114 of NZ_CP091854.1, forward strand.
CGAATTCGGGTCGGTGATCGCCTTCTCGGTGGTGACGGAAAGCATCTTCAGCTGGCCGGGCATGGGCAAACTCATCATCGACTCGATCAATGTGCTCGATCGTCCCATCATCGTCGCCTATCTCATGATGATCGTCGTTGTCTTCGTGACGATCAATCTCATCGTCGATCTCGTCTACACCGCGCTCGATCCGCGCGTGCGCCTCGAAGCGCAGGAGGCCTGAGATGGCTGTGCAAGCCGCTTCGCAGGCGCCTGTCGCGACGACACAATCCTCCGGCGAGGAGACGCCGCTCCGCCGCGCCGTCCGCGCTTATTTCCGCTCCACCACCGCGATCTTCGGTCTCGTGCTCTTCGTGACCATTATCGCGATCGCATTGCTCGCGCCCTTCATCGCGCCGCAGAACCCTTACGATCTTCTGCAGCTCGATGTGATGAACAGCCGCCTGCCGCCGGGATCGGAGGCGATGACCGGCGAGGTGTTCTGGCTCGGCACCGATGATCAGGGCCGCGACATGCTGTCGGGCATCATGTACGGATTGCGCATCTCGCTCGGCGTCGGCATCAGCTCGGCCTTCATCGCGGCGCTTGTCGGCGCGTCGCTTGGGCTGCTCGCCGCCTATGTCGGCGGCCGCGTCGAGACCGCGATCATGCGGCTCGTCGATCTCCAGTTGTCGTTTCCGTCGATCCTTGTCGCGCTGATGATCCTCGCCTTCCTCGGCAAGGGCGTGCTCAATGTCGTGCTCGCGCTGGTGATTGTGGAATGGGCGACTTATGCGCGCACGGCGCGCGGCGCGGCTCTGGTCGAACGACGCAAGGAATATATCGAGGCGGTCGAAGCGCTGGCGGTGCCGCGCTGGCGCGTTCTGTTCGTGCATCTCTTGCCGAACTGCCTGCCGCCGCTGATCGTGATCGCGACGGTGCAGGTGGCGCGCGCCATCGCGCTTGAAGCCACCCTCTCCTTCCTTGGCCTTGGCGTTCCCGTGACGGAGCCTAGCCTCGGTCTCCTCGTCGCCAACGGCTATCAATACATGCTCTCCGGCAAGAACTGGATCAGTCTCTATCCCGGCATCGCGCTGCTCACGACGATCGTCGCGATCAATCTCGTTGGCGACCGGCTGCGCGACGTGCTCAATCCGAGGAACCGGGGATGAGCGCGCTTCCTGCGATGACCGAGCCGCGCGCGAAAGACGCGCCGCTCATCGAGGTTGAGGATTTGCGCACGCATTTCCTCACCGAGGCTGGCCCTCTCAAGGCGGTCGACGGCGTGTCCTTCTCGATCCGGCGCGGCAAGGTGCTCGGCCTCGTCGGCGAAAGCGGATCGGGAAAATCCGTCACCGGCTTTTCGATCATCGGGCTTGTCGAGCCGCCGGGAAATATTGTCGGCGGCCGCATCCTGTTCGAGGGGAAAGATCTCACGCGTCTCTCGCGCGAGGAGATGCGGCGCATCCGTGGCCGGCGCATCGCGATGATCTTCCAGGATCCGATGATGACGCTGAACCCGGTGCTGCGCATCGACACGCAGATGATCGAGGCGGTGCAGGCGCATGATCCCGCATCGCGCGCCGAGGCTCGCGCCCGCGCGAGAGATGCGCTCGGCATGGTCGGCATTCCCTCGCCTGAGGAAAGATTGAGCGCCTATCCCCATCAATTCTCCGGCGGCATGCGCCAGCGCGTCGCGATCGCGATTGCGCTGCTGCACAAGCCCGACTTCATCATCGCGGACGAGCCGACAACCGCGCTCGATGTGACGATCCAGGCGCAGATCCTGGCCGAGGTGCAGAAGCTCACAGCGCAAAGCGACACGGCGCTGATCTGGATCACCCATGATCTCGCCGTGGTGTCGCGCCTCGCCGATGATATCGCCGTGATGTATGCCGGTCGCATCGTCGAAGCCGGCCGCGCCGGCGACGTGCTGGAAAAGCCGCGCCATCCCTACACCGCGGGACTCATCGGCTCCGTGCCAAGCCGCAACCGTCGCGGCCAGCGACTCACGCAGATTCCGGGAATGACGCCGAGCCTGTTGAAGCTGCCGAAGGGCTGCGCCTTCCGCAATCGCTGCGCGCGCGCGGATGTCGCGTGTGAAGACGAACCGATGCTGACTGAAATTCCGGGCCGCGCCTATCGCTGCTTCCATCCGCTCGAAGGGGTCGCGATATGAGCGCCTTGGTGAAGGAGGCGCCGCTGATCGAGCTGAAAGGCGTGTCGCGCCGCTTCGGCAAGCGCGCGGATTTCGCCGCGCGTCTGGCGCAGAAGATGGGGTTGGCGAAGCCGCATCCGATCGTGCGCGCCGTCGACAATGTCGATTTGAGCGTGCGCAAGGGCGAGGTGCTTGGCCTTGTCGGCGAATCCGGCTGCGGAAAATCGACGCTCGGTCGCGTCGTCGCCGGCATCATTCCGCCGTCGGCGGGCGCGGTGATGTGGCGCGGCCGCGATCGCGCGGCTTTGTCGGCGCAGGAGCAGCGCGATGCGCGGCTCAAGGTGCAGATGGTGTTCCAGAACCCCTACGCCTCGCTCAATCCGCGCCGTTCGGTCAGCGACATCGTCAGCGAAGCGCCGCGCATTCACGGGCTGATCTCCGGCGACAAGAATGCGTTCGTCGATCAGCAGCTCACGCGCGCCGGCCTCGATCCCGCGCTGAAGCGTCGCTATCCCCATCAATTCTCCGGCGGTCAGCGCCAGCGCATCGGCATCGCCCGCGCGCTTGCGGTCAACCCTGAGTTCATCATCTGCGATGAGGCGGTGGCCGCGCTCGACGTCTCGATCCAGGCGCAGATCATCAACCTGTTCATGGATCTGCGCGACAATCTGAATCTCACCTATCTCTTCATCAGCCATGATCTCGGGGTCGTCGAGCATATCTCTGATCGTGTCGCCATCATGTATCTCGGCCGCATCGTCGAGCAGGCGCCGACGGAAGAAGTCTTCATGCGGCCCAATCATCCCTACACGCAGGCGCTGCTTGCGGAGGCGCCGCGCATCGAAACGACAAAGCGCAGCTTCACGCCGATGACAGGCGAATTGCCGAGCCCGCTCGCGCCGCCGCCGGGCTGCCATTTCCATCCGCGCTGTCCGCATGCTTTTGCGCGCTGCCGCGTCGAGGCGCCGGCGCTGAAGGAAATTGCGCCTGGCCATGTCAGCGCCTGTCATCTCAACGACGGAGCGACAGCGTGAGCGATCTCCCCTCGCATCAGCTCATCGACGAGCACGTCGTTGTCCACAAGGATGTGTTCATCGCGATGCGCGATGGCGTCAGGCTCGCGACCGACATCTATCGACCCGCGCGCTCCGGCGCGCCGGTCAATCAGCCGGCGCCGGTCATTCTCGAACGCACGCCCTATGGAAAGACGCAGAGGTCGCGCGCCGAAATCGAGATCGGCATGTCAGGCCCGATGCTGCGCGCCGAAGTCGCCGCGCATTTCGTGCGCCACGGCTATATCGTGATCTATCAGGATTGCCGCGGTCGCCACGGCTCGGAAGGCGAGTTCGTCAAATATCTCTCCGAAGGTCCTGACGGCTTCGATGCGATGGCGTGGATTGCGAAGCAGTCCTGGTGCGACGGCCGGATCGGCACCATGGGCCTGTCCTACGCGGCGCACACGCAGCTCGCGGCGGCGTGCCTCAATCCGCCGGGGCTCGCGACGATGATCCTCGATTCCGGCGGCTTCTCGAACGCTTTCACCTGCGGCATCAGGCAGGGCGGCGCGTTCGAACTGAAGCAGGCGACATGGGCCTACAATCAGGCGCGCGAAGGCGCGATCGCCACGGGTGACAAGGTCGCGCAACGCGCGCTTGAAGCTGAAAACCTGCATGACTGGTTCGGCTGCATGCCCTGGTCGGAAGGGCGCTCGCCGGTGCGCGCGAGCCCGGAATATGAGGCCTATCTGCTGGAGCAGTGGCGCCACGAGAATTTCGACGAATTCTGGAAGCAGGTCGGCATCTACGCCGCCGGGTTCTACGATCAGATTCCAGATATTCCCGTCGCGCTGATGTCGAGCTGGTACGACGCCTATGTCCGCTCGACCTTCGAGAATTACGAAGGCCTCAAGCGCTCCGGCCGCCGTCCGTTGCAGGTCATCATGGGGCCGGGCCTGCATGGCGACCGCAACAACAGCTTCGCCGGCGATGTCGATTTCGGATCGCGCGCGTCGGTTGGCGGCAATATCGCGGAGAGCTGGCTCGAATTCCGCCGCCTCTGGTTCGATCGCTGGCTGAAGGGCAAAGATGACGCGCCGGAGGCGCCGCGTCTGCGTCTCTTCCTCATGGGCGGCGGTTCGGGCCGCCGAAATGTCGAGGGCCGTCTTGATCATGGCGGCGACTGGATTTCCGCTGAGGACTGGCCGCCGCCGGAAAGCGCTGAACGCAGCTTCTACCTCGACGCGGCTGGCCGTCTTTCAGACGCGCCCTCCCCCGCGGCGTCGCAATCTCAAACCTACGATTTCGATCCCGCCAATCCCGTTCCGACGATCGGCGGCGCGCTGACCAGCGGCCAGCCGGTGTTCTCCGGCGGCGCGTTCGACCAGCGCGAGGGCGAGCGCTTCCACGGTTCGACCAAACCGGGCCTGCCGCTCAGCGCGCGCCGCGACGTGCTTTCATTCGAGAGCGAGCCGCTTGACGATGATCTCAAAATCGTGGGACCCGTCGAAGTCGAGCTGTTCGTTTCGACCGATGCGCGCGACACCGACTTCACCGCGAAGCTGATCGACGTGCATCCGCCGGGTGACGATTATCCCGCCGGTTTCGCGATGATCATCACCGATGGAATTTTCCGCTGCAAATTCCGCAACTCGTTCGAGAAGCCGGAACCCTGCGTCGAAGGCGAGATCATGCGCATCGTGATCGAGCCTTTCGCCATCGCGAACCTGTTCAAGGCGGGCCATCGCATCCGGCTCGACATCTCCTCGAGCAATTTTCCGAAATATGACGTCAATCCGAACACGGGCGAACCAGCCGGCGCCGGCCGTTCGCGCCGCGTCGCGCGCAACACCGTCCATTTCGATCGCGAGCGTCCGTCGCGGTTGATCGTGCGAACGCTGGGGTGATTGCGCGGGCGGGCGCGAAAGTCGAGAGAGCGCAGAGGCTGGCGTTCGCCTAAAGCATGACGCGATCAGCTTTGAATATTTCCGCTGTCATTCCGGGGCGCGCCGAAGGCGCGAGCCCGGAACCCAAGCAATTGCGCAGCGGCGTAATGGGTCCCGGGCCCGCGCTGCGCGCGTCCCGGGATGACAGCGGGATGATTCAATCCAAATTCATCAAGCTCCAGCCTATGGGTAATAAGATTGCGCTCCAGCCCGGACCAAATGCAATTCCAACGCGCGATCTGGCGTCGAAGGTTCAAGGAGAGGACTTGTGAGGGCGTTGGGGAGCTTAATTTCGCAACGATCTGGGCCATCGTTGTAGACAAGCGTTCCTTGTAAAATCCGTAATACAATATTCGAACTGCGCCGTGATTCACGGGACCATCTATCCAGAGCGGCTACGCTGGCGGGCATCGCAAACTCCTGAAACGCTTTGATTTCGGGAATGAGGCGCTCGGCTCGCTGTGTTGCGCGCGAGATGGAATAAGGAAGGTGTGTGACTGAAGCATCACTCTTACTCGCCAGAGTTTGGATATTATCCATCACTTGTTGAAGTTCGATCAAAGCACTGTGCAGCATGCGACGGAAATTTGGCGGCCATGGTGAGAAAAGGAGACGCCCGGGCAGCTCGTAGCGCATATTGCCCCTTTTTGTAGGCTTCCATGGCCAAGGGCATTCCTGGCCGGTGTCGGTTGATCGAATGAGAAGCATGCCTTTTGTTTCGCGGATGACCGGCCAGAAATTTCTCGCAGGAGAGTGACGAATTGTTCCGTGAAGCTGCGCAATAGCAAGGGCAACAGGAACGGCTTCGGCCAATTTTTCAAAAGCCGCTGACACATGCTGAGCATGCTGGCCTATATATTCCTCGGCCAAGACGCGGTTTATATCTCGCAGATGGCGGCGATAGGTCCACATATGCGCGTCACATATGTCGGCTGTTCGATCAGGCATCAATCGTTCATCGTCCGAAACACACGCAATTGATCCAATATCGAGGCGCCCAATACGCCCGACGCCAGATAGGCTATTTTCATTTCGTAAAGGGACGTTGAAACTCACCGAGTCAGGAGCGCTTCACGGTGACCTCGGATTTGCACGCGCACAGGCCTCTCTCCGGCCTTCTCGTGGTCGCGCTGGAGCAGGCGGTCGCCGCGCCCTATTGCTCCTCGCGACTGGCGGACGCCGGCGCGCGCGTCATCAAGATCGAACGCGCCGAGGGCGATTTCGCGCGCGGCTATGACACGTCCGTGAATGGTCTCGCGAGCTATTTCGTCTGGCTCAATCGCGGCAAGGAGAGCCTTGTCGCCGACATCAAGAACGACGCTGACGCCGCCCTGCTGCATCGCCTGCTTGGGAAGGCCGATGTGTTCATCCAGAATCTGGCGCCAGGCGCCGCGGCGCGCGCCGGCTTCGGCTCGGATGAATTGCGCAGGCGTTATAACAGGCTGATCACGGTCGACATCACAGGCTATGGCTCAGGCCACGCCTATGAGGAGATGAAGGCCTATGATCTCCTCGTGCAGGCCGAGAGCGGCTTGGCCGAAATCACCGGCCATCCCGCCGGCCCCGGCCGCGTTGGCGTCTCCGTCTGCGACATCGCCTGCGGCATGGCCGCTCATGCGGCCGTGCTCGAAGCCTTGGTCGCGCGCAGCGTCACGGGCGAAGGCGCGAAGCTTGAAGTGAGCCTGTTCGACGGCATGGCGGACTGGATGAATGTGCCGCTGCTGTATTTCGAGGGAACGGGCGTCGCGCCAAAACGCGTCGGCCTCGCGCATCCCTCTATTTGTCCTTACGGCGCCTTCGCGACGAAGGACGAGAAGCTTGTGCTGATCTCGATCCAGAACGAGCGCGAATGGGCGAATTTCTGCAAGACCGTTCTGCGCGCGCCCGATCTTCCCGCGCAGTCAGGATTCGAAAGCAACACTGCGCGCGTGGCCAATCGCGCCGTCGTCGATGCGCGCGTCGCATCTGTCTTCGCCGAGATGACGCGCGAACGGGCGGCGTCGCTTCTGACGGAAGCGGGAACGGCCTATGGCTTCGTCAATGGCCTCGATGATCTCGCGCATCATCCGGCGCTGCGCCGCGTTTCTATCAGCACGTCACGCGGCGACGCTTCCATCATCGCGCCGCCGGCGATCCGCAATGGACAGGCGCCGCGATTGGGCGCCGTGCCCGATATCGGCGAACATAATGCCGCGATTCGGCGCGAGTTCGCGGAATAGAAAGTGGAGAGCGCATGAGCGAGACGCGGCCTGAGACGGAGTCCTGGAGCGACATCCGCGCGGAAGTCGCGAAGCTTTGCGCGCGATTCCCCGGCGACTACTGGCGCAAGCTTGATGAGACGCGTTCCTATCCCACGGAGTTCGTGAAAGCGCTGACGGAGAGCGGTTATCTCTCCGTGCTCATTCCGGAAGAATATGGCGGATCGGGCCTGCCGCTTTCCGCCGCCGCCGCGATTCTCGAAGAGATCCAGCGTCAGGGCTGCAACGGCGCGGCGTGTCATGCGCAGATGTATGTGATGGGTTCGATCCTGCGTCACGGCAGCGACGAGCAGAAGAAGCGCTATCTGCCGAAAGTGGCCGCGGGCGAATTGCGCTTGCAGGCGTTTGGCGTCACCGAGCCGACGAGCGGCACCGACACGACGGCGCTGCGCACCACCGCGCGTCGCGAGGGCGATCGCTACATCGTCAACGGGCAGAAGATCTGGACGAGCCGCGCCGAACATTCCGATCTCATGCTGCTGCTCGCGCGCACGACGCCGCGCGAGCAGACGGCGAAACGCACGGAGGGCCTGTCGACCTTCATCGTCGACATGCGCGCGACGCTCGGAAAAGGCCTGTCGATCCGGCCGATCCGCACCATGATGAATCACAATTCCTGCGAAGTGTTCTTCGACAATATGGAAGTTCCGGCCGAAAATCTCGTCGGCGAGGAAGGCAAGGGTTTCCGCTATATTCTCTCCGGCATGAACGCCGAGCGCATTTTGATCGCGGCGGAATGCGTCGGCGACGCGAAATGGTTCATTGAGAAGGCGTCGAATTATGCGCGCGAGCGCAATGTGTTCGGCCGACAGATCGGACAGAATCAGGGCGTACAGTTTCCGATCGCGCGCGCCTACGCCAATATGCGCGCGGCGGAGCTGATGGTGAAGGAGGCGCTGCGGCTTTACGAGTCCGGCGCCAATCCCGGCGCCGAGGCGAACATGGCGAAGATGCTTAGCGCCGACGCGTCGTTCGAGGCGGCCAATGTGTGCGTGCAGACCCATGGCGGCTTCGGCTTCGCCGAGGAATATGATGTCGAGCGCAAATTCCGGGAGACGCGGCTCTATCAGGTGGCGCCGATCTCGACGAACCTCATCCTCTCCTTCCTCGCCGAGCATGTGCTGGGCATGCCGCGCTCCTACTGACAAGATTGCGCATGTCGCTCGACATCGATCATCTCCGAAGCTGGATCGGCCGCACGGAAGAGGCGGAGGATGTGATCACGCCGCGTCTCGTCGCGGAATATGAGGCGACCTTCGCGCCGCATCTCGCCGAGGTCGGCGATGGCGAGGCGCCGCTCGGACTGCACTGGTGCCTCGCGCCGCCGATCCGGCCGATGAGCGAACTCGGGCCCGACGGCCATCCGGCCAAAGGCGGATTTCTCCCGCCGGTCCCCCTCCCCCGTCGCATGTGGGCCGGCGGCACGATCGAATATCGCGCGCCTTTGAAAGCGGGCGACCGCGTCGTCAGGCATTCGACCATCGAGGACGTGTCGGCGAAGATCGGCCGCACCGGCTCGCTCTGCTTCGTCGCCGTGCGCCACGAGATCGCGACGGCGCGAGGCCTCGCGTTGAGCGAGCGCCACGACATCGTCTATCGCGAGGCCAATGCGCCGGGCGCCGCGTCAGTGAAGCCGGAAGCGCCCCCGGCCGCGGCGGAGCGCGCCGACATTACCTGGACGGTCGAGGCGTCGCCCGTGCTGCTGTTCCGCTATTCCGCCATGACCTTCAACGGCCACCGCATCCATTACGATCATCCCTATGTCACTGGGGTCGAGGGCTATGCCGGGCTGGTGGTGCACGGGCCGATCCAGTCGACGCTGTTGTTCAATCTCGCGGCGACGCTGGGCGAGAAACCTCCTGCCCTTTTCTCCTATCGCGGTCTCTCGCCGCTGACCGATGGCCCGGCGTTCCGGGTCGCCGCGCGCCGGGAAACGGATGGTCGCGTGACAGCCTGGACCGAGAGCGCCGACGGGCGGATCTGCATGCGCGCCGAGGCGTCGTTCTGAAGCCCGCTGGCGCTCGCGCTCGTCTGCTCACGCGCCAGGCAGAGTTGTACGCGAACAACCTTTCGCGCGCTCCACTGCGTTAACTTCTCGTTTACCCTAAATCGCTTGCTGGAATCCCAGAATCGGGTCTTATTCCGCTATCAGCGCTTTTTCGCACGGACAGCTCATTTTTCCGCAGATGCAGAGAGTTTCCATGGCGGCGTCGACCGTAGCACAGCCAGAGGCGCCCGGCGATCTCCGGGCGCTTATCAACGCGGACGCCGCCGAGCTGTCCGCGCGGCTGCGCGCGCATCAGCTCCGCAACTTTCCGCCGCTGGCGCAGAAGACCATTCGCCGCTTCAGCCCCGGCGAGACGGCGAAATTCATCGGCATCCATGAGGGCTATCTCCGGCAGCTCGTCTCCGAGGGCAAGGGGCCTCCGGCGCAGCCGAACGGCCGGCGCACTTATTCGGTCGAGGACATCGAGGAGCTGCGAGCGGCGCTCGACCAGGGGGCTAAGGGCGCGCGGCGCTATTCGCCGCGCCGCCGGGATGGCGAGGCGCTGCAGGTCGTCTCGGTGATGAATTTCAAGGGCGGCTCCGGCAAGACGACGACCGCCGCCCACCTCTCGCAGTTTCTCGCCCTGCACGGCTACCGCGTGCTGGCGGTCGATCTCGATCCGCAGGCGAGCCTCTCCGCTCTCTTCGGCCATCAGCCCGAGCTCGACGTAGGCGAGAACGAGACGCTCTACGGCGCCATCCGCTATGACGATAACAGGCGCGAGATGGCCGAGATCGTCCGCTCGACCTACATCCCGAACCTTCACGTCGTGCCCGGCCAGCTTGAATTGATGGAGTTCGAGCATGAGACGCCGAAGGCGCTGCTGGAACGGCGGACGCAGGACTCCCTGTTCTTCGCCCGCATCGGCGAGGCGCTCGGCCAGGTCAGCGACGCCTATGACGTCGTGATCATCGACTGCCCTCCCCAGCTCGGCTTTCTCACCCTGTCGGCTCTCAGCGCGGCGACGGCGGTGTTGATCACCATCCATCCGCAGATGCTCGACGTGATGTCGATGTCGCAGTTCCTCAACATGACCGGCAGCCTGCTCGACGTGGTGGCGGGCGCGGGCGGCCAAACGAACTATGACTGGATGCGTTATCTCATCACCCGCTATGAGCCGAGCGACGGGCCGCAGACCCAGATGGTCGGCTTCATGCGCTCAATCTTCGGCGACCGCGTGCTCACCCATCCCATGCTGAAGAGCACGGCGATCGCCGACGCCGGCCTGACCAAGCAGACCCTTTATGAGGTCGAGCGGCAGCAATTCACCCGCGGCACCTATGACCGCGCCGTCGAGGCGCTCGATCTCGTCAATGGCGAGATCGAGGAGCTGGTGCGGCGCGCCTGGGGGAGAGCCTGATCATGGCGCGCAAGATCAATTTCGATCCGTCGCCGGATCAGGACGAAGTCGAACAGGCGCGGGCGGCCCAGCCGGCGCCGACCCGCGCGGCGCGGCCGCTGCTGGGTCTCGACCGGCCTTTGCGCCCGACCGGCGCGCTCGGCGCGATTTCCAGCTCACTTGATGGCGTCAACGCCAAGGTGAAGCGGGCCGAGGAGATCGAGCAGAAGCTGATCGCGGGGCAAGCGATCGTCGACCTCGACACGGGCCTGATCGACGCCTCTTTTGCGCCCGACCGCATGGCCGCGAGCGAGGAGCAGAACGCCGCCTTCCGCGAGCTGATCCGCGAGCACGGCCAACAGGTGCCGATCCTGGTGCGGCCGAAGCCTGGCGAAGAGGGGCGCTTTCAGGTCGCCTTCGGCCATCGTCGGCTGCGCGCTTGCCGCGAGCTCGGGCTCAAGGTGCGCGCCGTGGTAAGAGCGCTGACCGATGAACAGCTCGTCGTCGCGCAGGGCCAGGAGAATAGCGGCCGCACCGACCTGACCTTCATCGAGCGGGCGCGTTTCGCAGCCCAGCTTGAGGACCGGAAGTTCTCGCGCGAAATCATCATGGCTGCGCTAAACGTCGACAAGGCCGCGCTGTCGCGGCTGATCTCGGTCGTCCGGAAAGTGCCGACCGATGTGATCGAGGCGATCGGCCCGGCGCCGGGCTTCGGCCGCGTGCGCTGGCAGGAGCTGATGGATCTGCTCGACGGTCCGGAGATGCGCTGGAAAGCCCGCTCGGTCGTCGGGACCGAGAGTTTCGCCGCGCTCGATACAGACAAGCGCTTCGAGGCCGTCCTCGCCGGGTTGCGCGAGAAGAAAGTTGTACGCGTACAACCCGAGAGCTGGAGCGCGTCCGATGGCGTTCGCGCCGCCAAGATCACCAAGGCGGACGACAAGCTCACCTTGATCTTTGACGACAAGACCGCGCCCCGCTTCGGCGATTTCGTCCGGCGGCGGCTGCAGGCGCTCTACGACGAATACAAGGCCGCCTCAGGCGGCTCATGACGAGTTTGGAGGCGTAAAGCCTCCGCCCCGTTGTTCCCCGCGTATCCCACCAGGAGAAACCCGAGCAAAAGAAAAGGCCCCCCAGACTTTCGCCCCGGAAGCCCTCTCTCGTTAGCACCCGGAGAATCCCACTTCCGCGAATCGCCGTCAAGAGTCTCGGACGAGATTCAGCGCCGTTAAAGGCGGCCGGACTTCTTTTGCCTGACATAGGCAAGACCATGACAGATCATCTCGCGACGACGCCTTTCGGGCGGCGACCGGTGACGCTTGGCCAGATTGCAGCGCGGCTCAACGCCGACGCTGCGATCGCCGAAGCGGCGAATCCTGGCTCGAACCGGCCGACGGCCGTCCACAAATGGAAGCTCTTCCGCGCCATCACCGAAGCGCGCGTCGAGATCGGCGTGTCCGACCGCGCGCTCGCCGTGCTCAACGCGCTCCTCACTTTCCATCCCGAGACCGCGCTCAGCCTGCCGGCAGGGGAGGGCGAAGGGATCGAGACGGAGGGCGAGGGCGGCCCCAATGCAGCCACGGCCCTGGTGGTCTTCCCGTCGAACCGGGAGCTGTCGCTGCGCGCCCACGGGCTCGGCGAGCGCTCGATCGCCCGCCATCTCGCCAGCCTGGTCGAGGCCGGGCTGATCATCCGGCGCGATAGTCCGAACGGCAAACGCTACGCCCGCAGGGCGCGCGGAAGCGGGGAGGGGTTCGCCGAGGCGTTCGGCTTCGATCTGACGCCGCTGGTCGCCCGCGCCGGCGAATTCGAGAGCATCGCCGAACAGCTCAGGCGCGAGCACCAGCGCATGCGGGTGCTGCGCGAGCGCATCTCGCTGCATCGGCGGGACATCGCCAAGATGATCGCCTGCGGGCTGGAGGAAGGCGGGGAGGGAGCGGGAGATTGGGATCGCTTCGCGGCCGAACTTCTCGCCTTCGCCGGGCCGCTGCGGCGCGTCCATGACGCGGCTTCGCTGGAGCGCATCGAGAGCGGTCTTGGTGAACTCCGGCGAGCCGTGACGGCGGCGGTTTCGGAACTGGCGCGCCGCGATAACGAGACAAGGCGCGAGAGGCCGGGGCGCAGCGCTTCGGATTCAGGACAAGAGTCAGGCAATGCCGGCTCTGATGTCAGCCACCTTTCTAATTCAAATACCCAACCTCCAGATCTTGAACCTGCTTCCAAAGAAGCATGGGGCGAAATCCAGCCTCCAGACGCCGATCCCGAAAGCGGGACAACGCCAGCGGCGAAACATCGGGATGATCCGCCACCGCTTGGCCTCGTGCTCGACGCCTGTCCCGACATCGGGGATTGGGCGCCAGACGGAATCCGCCGCTGGTCGGATTTCCTGGCCGCCGCCCGCTTGCTGCGCCCGGCGCTTGGCGTGTCTCCCAGCGCCTGGACCGAGGCGGTTGATATCCTGGGCGAGACCAATGCGGCGATCGCGCTCGCTGCAATCCTGCAGCGGCACGAAAGTTCGTCCGACGCCGTCTCCACTCCTGTGACGGATGGCGGGCCGCCGCGGGTGACTGTCCATGGCTCGCCGGCGATCCGGTCGGCCGGCGGGTATCTGCGGGTGCTGACCGAGCAGGCGAGCGCGGGCGACTTCTCGATCAGCCCGCTGCTGATGGCCCTCATCGGCCAAAGGATGAAGGCGAAACGGCGCAAGATTGGCGGGCCGGCAGGCGAAGATTCACCTTCCCGGCGGTGAAGCCCACGATCCCTCAAATTTGAGCTGTTGGATCGAGCCGTTCCTAACGGCCGCCGCGCATCGCTGCTCAACAAAGGAGCAGGTTGCGATGGCGGCGATCGAAACGGTGGACTGGAACGACCCGACGGCCCTGCCGCCGCCCATGGCGGCGAACGGCAATCAGGACGTGATGGATCGGCTGGAGCAGATTGTCGTCGACCGGACGGGCTGCAGCCCCCTTGAGGCGGCTGACGCCGTTGAGGCCGTCCTTGCAGCTCTGGCGGTCGTTCCCTCGACCGCTCGCGCCTTCGCCCGCGTGGCGAAGCATCCCGGCGACGTCGTCAGGCCGCCCGCCGGCCGCGACGAGGGGAACCCCGGGGCCGGAAGGCCCGATGGGAGGCGGTGGCGCTCTGTGATCCTGGCGCCCGCGCAAGCGGCCGCGCGGAAGAAGAGCGGTTAAAGCCAGATCGGCGAAGGCGCTGGCGCCATGGTCATGGGGCCGTCCAGGGACTAACAATCGTGACGCCGGCGTCGGTGAAATGTCTGACGTTCCGCGTCGTCAGCATCGACCGGCGCGCCAGCGCGACGCCTGCGAGCATGCTATCGTGCAAATCCTGTTGCTCGCCGCGGAGACATCGAAGGGCGCGACCCGTCGCTCCAGCAACACATCGATCAGACGGGTAAAAGCGTCGCCAGGAGCCGCCGGGCGCCCATGCTTGATCTCCGCAGTTGTCAGTCCGTACTCGCAGAACTATGTTCTAATGTACCAACAACTGAGATCGGCGATGGCTACGACAACGCTTTCCAGCCGCGAATTTCAGCAGAACGCCAATCTGGCTCAGAGGGCGGCTCATACCGGTCCGGTGATCATCACCAACCGAGGGCGGCCGTCGCATGTGCTGCTGACCTATGACGAGTATGAGCGGCTGGCTGGCGGGAAGCGGAGCTTGGTCGAGGCGCTCTCGATGCCCGGATTGGCCGATCTTGAAGTGGAGTTTCCGCACTTGCGCGATCTGGCGCGGCCGGCGGATTTTTGATGTTTCTGCTCGACACCAATGTAATCGCGGAGCTTCGTAAAGCCGGGGATGGGAGGGCCGACGCGCGTGTTGTGGCGTGGCTCTCCGGCGGCGATGCGACAAGCTTTTATCTCTCGGCGATCACTTTGATGGAGGTCGAACTGGGCGTCCTCCTGCTTGAGCGAAGGGACCCGGCTCAAGGGGCGCGACTGCGATCCTGGATGGAGCGGCAGGTTCAGCCTGAATTCGCCGAACGAACATTGCCGGTTGATGCGGCCGTCGCCCTGCGCGCCGCCCGGCTTCACGCGGCGAATCCGCGGCCGGAGCGGGACGCGCTGATCGCTGCGACCGCGCTCGCCCACAACATGATCATGGTGACGCGCAACGTCGCTGATTTCGCCCCGACCGGCGTCCGTATTATCAATCCCTGGGACGCCAGCCAGCAGGCCGGCGGCTAGCTCGTTCCCTCCGACGGGCGTGGAAAAGGGCGCGGCGGGCTGGCCATCGGGCGTGGATGTTAACTGCCGATAAGCCGTCGTTATCGATAGTGATGAAGAGCATCTTTAGAGCCCGATGTGACGGTGGAGAAAGCCTTGTTAGCTTCAATAGAGATCGCGAGTATTAGGGTTATCAGGTGATTATAGGCCGGATGTTTCCATGGCCGCGCGAGCTTCCCTGACGCGGATGAATGAAGCGGCCGCGATCCGATAGCCTTTCGACCGAAACGTCATAGAATTGCAGTTGGCCTGTCGTTTTCCGCGAAACCGGGACGCGCGGAGAGACCGGCTGTTGGTGAGTGAGGCGGGGGAGATCGCCGACAATGGATTTGCGCCGGCTCAGGTCCTTCCTGAAGATCGTCGACACCGGCAGCCTCACGCGGGCGGCGGCGGCTCTCAATATCGCCCAGCCTGCGCTCAGCCAGCAGCTCGCCAGCCTCGAATCCTATTTCCGGCAGAAGCTGCTGATCAGGGGACCCCACGGCGTCACGCCGACGGAAGCGGGGCGCGTGCTGTATCGCCATGCGCAGGCGCTCTTGAAGCAGTTCGAGCAATGCGAGAGCGACGTGAAACGCGCATCGGCGTCGCTCTCTGGCAATGTCTCGGTGGGGATCGCGCCCTACAGCGCGGGCTCAACCATTTCGCTCGCCCTGCTCAAGGCCGTGCGCGAGAAATTCCCTGATGTCCTGCTGCATATCGTCGAAGGCTTCGCCGTCGCCTTCAGCGAATTGATCATGAATGGCAAGCTCGACATGGCGATCATGCATGGCGCGGGCCCCATGCGCGGCGTCAAATTTCAGCCGCTGATCGACGAGGAGTTCTTCCTGGTCGCGTCGCCCGCGATCAAGCTTCCGGGCGACGGTCGGGACCCGATCGATGTCGCCGCGCTTATCGACATTCCCCTGCTACTTCCCAGCCGCGTCAATTTCGTGCGGAGGGCGGTCGACACGGCCTTTTCGAGCATCCATCGCGCGCCGCACATTGTGGCCGAAGTCGAGTCGCTTGATACGCTGCGCGAAGCAGTCGCGGACGGAACGGGATGTGCGATCCTGCCATGGTCGGTCGCGAACCAGATCGCCATTCCCCATCGCTCCGCGGTCTTCGCCATCGCAAATCCGCGCATCGAAGACACGATTTCGATTGGCGTCTCCGATCAGATGGCCCTCTCTGAAGCGGCCGTCGCCGTGCGCGGCGTGCTTCTCGATCTCGCGCTCACCGCGGCGAGATCAGGGCGCTGGCAAAAGCCTGTCCAGACCGCCGCCGAATGAGGCTCGAACCAGCGGCGCCGGCGCGCGCTCCTCAGCGGAGCCCGCTGCAGAATTCCTGAATCCTGCGGCAACCTTCCGCCAACGTGTCCATGTCGGTCGCGTAGGAAATCCGAAAATAGGGGCTCATCCCGTAAGCCGCGCCCTGAACGGTCGCGACATGCTGCTCCTCGAGCAGGGCGGAGACGAAGGCGGTATCATCAGCGATTTTCCGCCCGGCCCGGCTCGTCTTTCCGATGCATCCCGCGATGTTGGGGAACACGTAGAACGCGCCCTCCGGCTTGTGGCATGTGACGCCGGGCGCCTCGCGCAGCCAGGAGACGACTGCGTCTCTCCGTTTCGCATATTCCGCCGCGCGCTCCCGCAGCAGCTCCTGCGAGCCTTCGAGCGCCGCCACGGCTGCCGCCTGGCTGACCGTCGTGATGCCGCCGGTGGCCTGCCCATGGACATTATTCATCGCGTCGATGAGCGGCTTCGGGCCGCCGGCGTAGCCGACGCGCCAACCGGTCATCGCATAGGCTTTCGATGCGCCGTTCATCGTCAGCGTTCGCTCTTTCAGCCTCGGCTCGACTTCGGCGATCGTGCAGAATTCGACGCCGTCATAGATCAGATGCTCGTAGATGTCGTCGGTCAGCACCCAGACATGGGGATGGCGCAGGAGAACATCGGCGAGCGCGCGCATCTCCTCGCGGGAGCAGGCGGCCCCTGTCGGATTGTTGGGGAAGTTGAGGAACAGCCATTTCGTCGCCGGCGTGATCGCGGCGTCGAGATCCTCCGCGCGGAGCTTGAAGCGATTATTTTCCGGGCAGGCGACGGGAACGGGAGTCGCCTCCGCCAGCTTGACGATGTCGGCATAGGTGATCCAGCCGGGGGAGGGGATGATCACCTCATCGCCGGGATTGCAGCTCGCGAAGATGGCGTTGAACACGATCTGCTTGCCGCCATTGGCGACCAGAATCTCATCGAGCGCATAGTCCAGATTGTTCTCGCGCTTGAACTTGCGCTGCACGGCCTTCTTGAGCGCCGGCGTTCCCGACTGATTGGGATATTTCGTGTCGCCGGCGAGCGCGGCCGCGTGAGCGGCTTCAACCGCGTGAGGGGGCGTCGGAAAATCGGGCTCGCCCGAGGACAGGCTGATCACCTTGACGCCCGCGGCCCGAAGCTCGCGCGCGCGATCGGTCATCGCCGCGGATGCGGAGACCTTCACATCCCTGAGACGTTCGGCTGCTTGAAACATATGAGTGGCTCGCAAGGCGACGGATTCAGTTCTGCGCGGAGCTTACGGCGGGCGGAGATGATCTGGCCAAGAGGGTTTCGGTCTGTGGCCATAGCGTCTCCCTATGGAGTGGAGACGCCATAAGCCACCCGCATGGCCCTAAACGAAGATAGTGTTGGGCAAGGGCAGGGCCCGCCCCTTAACGTTCTTGAAGGGGAGAGACTTTCCGGAACGGTCCGTCGACACGGCGCGCGATCGCAAGAAAGGCTCATCGCTCGAAATTCTGGAGACGGAGTCCGCATGCGAGCTGGAGGAGACGTCGCAACGCCGCCGACCGTCGGCCTCCTCGGCCGAATCGTCAACGGGAGGTCGTCCGTCGCTCTCCTGATCGTTCCGATCCTCCTGTATCTCGCTGTCTTCTTTCTCTATCCCGCGATCAATCTGCTCTTCTTCAGCGTGCTGACGCAGGACGCGAAAGGCGTCATCGGCCAGCCTTTCACGCTGGAGCACTACGCCAAGTTCTTCGATGTCGGGCTGTATATGCGCGTCTTCTGGAACACGCTGCGCATCAGCCTGGTGACGTCGATCTTCGCGATCCTGCTCGGATATCCCGTGGCGATCGTGATGGTGAGGAGCGGTCCCCGCATCGCCCGCGCGATCACGCTGATCGTCATCGCGCCCCTCATCGTCAGCGTCGTGGTCCGCTCCTATGGCTGGCAGCTCATCCTGGCGAACAGCCGCACAGGCCTGCTGAACTGGATGCTGATGTCGCTCGGCATCACCGAAGCTCCGCTCTCGATCCTCTATTCCGAGATGGCGGTCGTCATCGGTTCGCTGCATGTGTTCTTTCCGATGATGGTGCTGCCGCTGGCGTCGGCCCTCGGGAAGATCGATCCGAATCTCGAAGCCTCGGCGCGCACGCTTGGTGCTCCCTGGTGGAAAGTGTTCTGGCGCATCACCCTGCCGCTGAGCGTGCCCGGGCTCGTCGCCGGCTTCACGCTGGTGTTCTCGCTCACCGCCGGATCATTCGTGACGCCTGTCATTCTCGGCGGCACGTCCGCCACGATGCTCGGCAACCTGATCGAGCAGCAGATCTTCGTCGTCTATAACTGGCCGTTCGGCGCCGCGATCGCCGTCGTACTCGTCTTCGTCGTCTTCGGGATCAACACGCTGTCGATGCGGCTGCTCGAAGGCCGCCGGTTCCGGAGCATCGCATGACGCCGCGGCTGACCGGAGTGGGAGCATGGCTCCTCTATACGATCACGGTGTTGATGATGGCGTTCATCCTGGCGCCGCTGGTCGTCATCGTGGCGATGTCGGTCTCGGACAGCTATTTCGTGACCTTCCCGCCGCAGGGCTTCACGCTGCGCTGGTACGGCCAGATTCTTCAGGACAGGGATTTTCTTGAAGCCCTGCGGCTGAGCTCGCTGCTGGCGTTCGGCGCCACTGCCGGCGCGCTTCTGCTCGGCGTGCCGGCCGCGATCGCGCTCACGCGCGGAAATTTCGCGGGCCAGGCTTTGCTCAAGGGGCTGGTTCTTTCACCCCTCATCTTTCCCGCTCTGGTGACGGGCCTTGCGCTCATGCAGCTCCTTGCCCGCTTCGGCTGGGGGGACGCGCGGATCAATCTGCTGATCGGCCATATCGTGGTGACGTCGCCCTATGTCATCCGCTCGGTGACCACGAGCCTGATGCTGATCGACATCAATCTTGAAGACGCGGCGCGCACACTCGGCGCGAGCCGGCTGCGCACATTCTGGCGCGTGACGCTGCCGCAGATCGCTCCCGGCGTGGCCGCCGGCGCGCTCTTCGCCTTCATGGTGTCGTTCGACAATTATCCCGTGACGATGTGGCTGGCGAATTCGCAATACAGCCCGGTGCCGCTCGTGCTGATGCGCCAGCTCGTCAATGTCTTCGACCCGTCCGTGCCAGCCATGTCGACGGTCATCATCATCCTCGCTGTCATCGGCGTGCTGATCCTCGAACGTCTCGTGGGTCTGCGCCGGGCGGCGGCGATGTAGCCGGACTGAACAGCGTCAAGCAGAGGGGAGAATCATGCGAGCAACGCGAAGGACAGTGATCAGGGCGACGGCGGGTGCGCTCGCCTTTCCAACCATCATCTCCCGCGCATTCGCGCAGGAGAAGCAGCTTCATGTCGGCGTGTATAATTCCGCTCTGGGCAAGCTGGTCCAGAAGGAAGTCATCCCGGCCTTCGAGCAGAAGCATAAGTGCCGCGTCTTCACGATCGAGGGCGCGACGCTCTCGAACATCGCCGCGCTGCGCGCGACGCGGACCACGCCGAAGTTCAGCGTCATGATGATGGACGATGTCGGCGTTCCCCAGGCCAAGCAGGAAGAGCTGATCGACAAGCTCGATCCTGCGAAGATTCCCAATCTCGCGAAGGTCTACAAGAGATTCATCTTCGAGGACGGCTATGGCGTCGGCTTCAACATCTCGAGCGCCGGCATGTTCATCAACCCGCAGGTCACCAAGGGCCTGACGAGCTATGAGCAGCTTTTCGAGCCGAAATTCCGCAAGCGCATCCTTCTCAACACGCCGCGCAACACGCAGAGCGTGCTGATGCTCATCGTCGCGACATCGCTCGCGACCGGCAAGCCGCTCAAGGAAGCGCAGTATCTGGTCGATCAGGGATGGGACAAGCTCGCCCAGCTCAAGCCGAACATCCTGACGATCTATGACAGCGAGGCCATGGTTCTGATGGTCCCGCAGGGACAGGCCGATGTCGGCGGCATCGACTATTCAAAGTCGGTTTATCCGCACGCGGCGAAGGGCGTTCCGATCGACATGGCGCCCCTGAAGGAAGGCTTCTTCACCGGCATCAACAGCATGACGCTCGCGAAGAACGCGCCCGAGCCCGAACTCGGCTGCGCCTTCATCGATTTCATGCTGCAGCCCTCCGTGATGCAGATGCTGTCGTCCCAGACCTTCGGCGCGCCGTCGGTGGAGGGAATCACTTTCGCGCCTGACGTGGCGCGCTACCTGCCCTATCCCGCGACGAAGATGGACGACATGGGATTGTTCACGCCGGACTGGAATTTCATCATTCCGCGCCGTCCTGCGATCCTTGAGAAATACAACACGCTCTTCAGCACCTGACGGCGATCGCAGATGAAATCCGCTGAAGTCCGCTTGCAGAATCTCGGCAAGCAATATCTCAAGGTGATCGCGGTCAACGACGTATCGTTGACGATCGAGCCGGGCAGCATGGTTGCGCTGCTCGGCCCGAGCGGATGCGGCAAGACCACATGCCTGCGCATGATCGCAGGCCTGGTCTCGCCGTCGTCTGGCGAAATCCTCGTCAATGGCGAGCGCATCACCGGCGTTCCCGTTCACAAACGCAACATCGGCATGCTGTTCCAGAACTATGCGCTGTTCCCGCACATGACCGTGGCGGAGAATATCGCGTTCGGTCTGGAAATGCGCGGCGTCGCCAAGTCTGACATCGCCGCGCGCGTGCGGAATGCGCTCGACCTCGTCCGTCTCGGCGGATTTGGCGACCGGTTTCCCGCGCAATTGTCCGGCGGCCAGCAGCAGCGCGTGGCTCTCGCCCGCGCCCTTGTCATCGAGCCGGCGGTCCTCCTGTTGGACGAACCGCTCGGCGCGCTCGACAAGGGCTTGCGCGAGAGCATGCAGGTCGAGTTGCGCGCGCTTCAGCGCCGGCTCGGAGTCACCACCGTCATGGTCACCCATGATCAGGATGAAGCGCTGACCATGGCGGACCAGATCGTCGTCATGCGCGACGGCAGGCTTGAGCAGGTCGGCGCGGCGACGGACATCTATCAAAAACCGACGTCGCAATTCGTCGCGACATTTCTTGGCGCGTCGAATCTGTTCACCGGCAAGGTCAGCCGGCGCGGCGCCGGCAAGGCGTCGGTCGCGACGGCGGGCGGTCTCCTTCTGGAAGTCGACGACGCGGACGCGCATGACGGCGACATCACCGTCTCGGTGCGTCCTGAAGCGGTGGTCGTGCAGCGGCGCAATGACGGCGATGCTTCGGCGCAGGAGCCGAACTCCGCTATCGCGCAGGTCGATCAGGTCGTCTATCGCGGCTTCATCAGCCACTATTATCTCCGGCTGCAGGACGGCAAGGAGATCATCGCCTACCAGCAGAACCAGAGTCGCGACGGCGCCGCGATCTTCCAGCAGGGAGAGAAGGTGCTGGCCCGTTGGGGCGCCTCCAGCAATCATGTTATTCCGAAGAGCTGATCGCGCGGTGAATGACGGTCATATCCCGGCGACGCGCGAATTCGCGACACTAGATCACGATGATTTTGGATTGAATCCAAAATCATGAACGTGATCGATTCCAAAAGCTTGGAGCGGGATTGGCGCGAAAAACCGGTTCCCACTTTTTCGCATCCCGCTCCAGGCGTTTCTTCCGACGAACCCAAGATCAGCAGCATCGGCGCGCGGGCGCTGTTGCTCGAAGCGCCGGGCGAATTCGATCTGCGATGGCAGCGGCGCATCTGGGCTCTCGCCGATGAGGTCGAGCATTGGCCTGACGTCGAGGAAGCGGTGCTCGGCGTCACGAATCTTCTGCTGGTTTTCACTGCGCCGCCGCGCGATCTCGACGCGATGAAGGCCGCTTACGCCGCGGCGTGGCGGCGCGCGCCGGAGAAAGCCGTCTCCGGCCGCGTTCACGAAGTGCCCGTGATCTATGGCGGCGAGCTGGGATCAGATCTCGCTCGCGTCTGCGAATATTCCGGCCTGTCCGCCGAAGAAGTGATCGCGATCCATCATGGCGCGATCTACACGGTCTGCGCCATCGGCAGCTCGCCGGGCTTTGGCTATCTGCATGGTCTCGATCCCCGGATATTCATGCCGCGCAAGACCGTTCCGTCTCTGCGGATGCTGAAAGGCACCGTCACCATCGGCGGCATGCAGGCCGGAATTTCGGTGACGACGGGTCCGAACGGCTGGAACGCCATCGGCTGGTCGGGACTCGAGATGTTCGACCTTACTCAGCCGACGCCTTGCCTTTTCGCGCCGGGCGATCAGATCCGCTTCACGCCTGAGAGGATCGAGCTTTGATCGAGATCGTCTCGTGTCTGGCTCTCAACACGGTCCAGGATCTCGGCCGCGTCGGCGCCCGTCACTACGGCGTCAGCACGTCGGGCGCTATGGACGCGGTGGCGCTCGCCATCGGCAACAGTCTTCTCGGCAATCCGGAAGGCGCGGCGGGAATTGAAATCCAGACCTTCCCGTTCGAGGCGCGCTTTCTCGAAGATGCGGCCTTTGCAGTGACGGGAGCTGACGCGCAGGCGTCTCTCGACGGCGATCCGTTGCCGCCCTGGTGGACGACGACGGCCCGGCGCGGACAGGTTCTGACATTGCGCCAGCCGCGAAGCGGCGCGCGCTCCTATCTCGCGCTCGCCGGCGGCGTCGACGTGCCCGTAATCCTGAATTCGCGAAGCACGCATCTGCGCGGCGGGTTTGGCGGAATGGAAGGTCGCTCGCTGAAGGCGGGAGATGTGATCCGCGCGCTGCCGCATGAAGCGTTTCGCGCGCTCAGGCTCGGCGCCGTTCCGCCCCAGTTCGCGATTTCCTCAGCGCGATCGGTCTCGCATCAATCGGCGATGATCGTGCGCGTGATGCGCGCCGGCGAATACGACATCTTTCCACTGGAGATGCAGGAGAGTTTCTGGCGCACGCCATGGAAGATTTCGCACCAGAGCGACCGCGGCGGCTATCGTCTTTCCGGACCACCGCTGAAGCTTCCGGAGCCCGTGGAAATGCGCTCCTACGGGTTGGTGGCCGGCATCATTCAGGTGCCTCCATCAGGCGAGCCGATCATTCAGCTCAGCGACGCGAACACCGCCGGCGGCTATCCCAAGATCGGCGCAGTCATCGAAGCTGACATCTGGCGTCTGGCACAGGCGAGACTCGGCAGCCTGATCCGCTTCGAGGAGGTCAGTCACGCGGAAGCCGTGGACGCGATGGCGGCTATTCAAACCTATCTGAAATCGGTTCGCCGCGTCGCCGATCTCTATCGCGCGATGTGAAGACGCCGTTGGCGCGCGCCGGAATGTGAGGAGCATCCGATGAAAATCGACATCAATTCCGATATGGGCGAGGGCTTCGGCCACTGGACCGTTGGCGACGATGCGGCTCTCATGGACATCGTGTCGTCCGCGAATGTCGCATGCGGCTTCCACGCCGGCGACGCCGTGATCATGGACCGGACGGTGCGCATGGCGAAGGAGCGGAACATCGCCATCGGCGCGCATCCCGGACTGCCTGATCTCATGGGATTCGGGCGCCGGGTGATTCAGATGGAGGCGGCGGAGCTTGAGAAGCATCTGATCTATCAGATCGGCGCGCTCCAGGCGATCGCCGCTGCGGCGGGGCATCGCGTCACCCATGTCAGCTATCACGCGGCGCTCGGCAACATGGCGACCGCCGATCGCGACGTCGCCGATCTCCTCGCGCGCGCCATCAAGCGCATCGATCGCGATCTGATCGTTTTCTCGATGCCCGACACGGAGGTCGAGCGCGCGTCCGAGAGGGCAGGCTTGCGAACCCATACTTTGTTCCTCGCGGACCGCGCCTATGACGAGCACGGCAACCTCGTGCCGCGAAAGAAGCCGAATTCAGTGATCACGTCGCTCGACGCGGTGGCCGATCGCGTCAGGCAATTTCTGGATGATGGAACCGTCGTCTCGATCGAAGGGAAGCGCCTGAAAGTCCGCGCGCGCGGCATCCTGATTCACAGCGACACGCCGGGCTCTGTCGAACTCGCGCGCACGGTCAGGCGCGTCG
Organism: Terrirubrum flagellatum; assembly: GCF_022059845.1. Taxonomy (GTDB): domain Bacteria; phylum Pseudomonadota; class Alphaproteobacteria; order Rhizobiales; family Beijerinckiaceae; genus Terrirubrum; species Terrirubrum flagellatum. The sequence continues at coordinate 78,332 of NZ_CP091854.1, forward strand.
TGGAGTCGGGCGGAGCAAAGGTGACGCCGGCTGTGGAGATTTTGTCCTAGAGCGTCGCAAATCGGAAATTCAGACTGGATGATTTATCGGCGGGAGCGGCGCAAGGCCGACTCCCGCTGATGCTCATATTTGAAGTTTTATTCCTAGGTCGCGCCTTTTGCGGCGAGCACCTGCTTCATGCCCGAGAGCTCCAGAATATCGCCGCCGTCGCGCAGCTTCCGCATCACTTCGGCTTCCTTGTCTTCGCGCGCCTGTGAAGCCTTAGCGACCGCAAGCAGATTGCTCTTCGGCACCACGACCACGCCGTCATCATCGGCGCTGACGAAATCGCCAGGATTGATGGCGACGCCGCCGATCATGATCGGCTGATTGACGCTCCCGAGCGTCTCCTTGACCGTGCCCTTCATGCACAGACCGTAGCAGAAGGCGTTGAAGCCGAGATCGCGCACGGCCGGGCCGTCGCGCACGCCTGCGTCGGTCACGAGACCGACAATGCCTTTCGCCTTGCAGGCGGTGGCGAGCACTTCGCCGAATCCGCCCTGCTCGGGATGATCCCCGGCGCTGACGACAAGAATGTCGCCGGGCTGCGCGAGGCTGATCGCGGTGATCAGCATGATGTTGTCAGCGGGATGGCATCTCGCCGTGATCGCCGGGCCGCAGGCGCGCATTCCCGGATAAATCGGCTTGATGCGCGACGACAACGCGCCGCTGCGGCCTTGCGCCTCGTGCAAGGTCGCCGGCGCGAATTTGGAAATCGCGGCGAGCGCCTCCGCATCGGGGCGTTCGATGGATTTGATGATGTGAACCATTGAGTTCCGTTTCCTCCTTGGGTTGTTGTTCAGAGCATCGGTTCGAATTGGCAATGCACCAGCAATTCGGAGACTGCGGCGTTGTTGGGCAGGCAGAGCAAGGTCTCCACCAGCGCCGCGAGATCGTCGGGCTGGGTCATGTCGTGGCGGGGAATTTCCGTGTCGTTGATGGTCATGTCGGTCGCAACATAGCCGGGACAGACGACCGTGGCGCGGATGCCGGCGTCCCGACCTTCACGACGAACGCCATGCGTCAGAGCGGTGACGGCGAATTTGGTCATCGCATATCCGACATTCGAGGCGACGCGCTTGCCTGACAGCGAGCCGAGATTGATGACGCGCCCGCATCCGGATTTTTCGAGATAGGGAAAGGCGGCGCGGATGACGCGCAAAGGCCCCTTCACATTGATGCGCCACATTTCATCGAGCAGCTCTTCGCCGTCGTCTGAAACGCGAACTTTCGGATTGATTCCGGCGGCGTTGACCACGGCGTCGACGCGGCCGAAGCGTGCGACGGTCGCCGCGACCCAAGCCTCAGCCGATCCCGCCTCTTCGGCGTCGTAGCGATGCGTCATCATCCGATCGCCAGCGACTGTCGCATCGGGCTTGCGCATGCCGCCGGAGATGGCGAAGCCGCTGGCCAGGAGCCGATTGATCACGGCGCGCCCGATGCCTCGCGAGGCGCCGGACACCATCACCACGCGTCCATCGGGCTTCAGCATCCGCTTCCCCCACGCTCTCTGAACGACTTGCTTCGTTGGTGCGGCGCGAGAACAAGCTCGCGCCACCGACGGCTGCGTGCAGTCGTCAAACGCTAGTGGCTTGGCTTTCGCTTGACCAAGACCGGTTCATTCTGACCACATGCCTGCATCTTATGGACGGGCTTGCGGCGACGGACTTGTTATAAGCGCGCCCTTATCGGGACAGAGCCAATCCGTCTTGGCGGTCATCGCAGGCCAACGATAGCTTTCGCGTGGGGCTGCGCTGATGCGCCGTCTCTCCGCATCGGTCAGGCGTATGGACCCCGAGAAAATCAAGCTCCTGATCGAAGCCATGACCGCCTCGGACCTCGCGGAAATGGAGTTCAGCGAAGGCGGATGGTCGCTCAGGCTCGTTCGCCGGAGGCATGAGTCGGTCGAGCCTCAACCGACGTCGCCGAAATCCATCTCCCGATCGAGGCGGCTCGTCGAGAAACCCGCTGCGGCTCCCGATCGCGCGCGCGACGATCAAATTCTCTCGCCGACATTCGGCGCTGTCTATTTGCGGCCGAGCCCCGATGCGCCTGAGTTCGTCACGCCGGGAAAGCAGGTTGCAGCCGGCGACATCCTCTGCGTCGTCGAGGCGATGAAGGTGTTCAACGAAGTCCGCGCGACTCGCGATGGCGTGATCGCAACCGTTCTCGTCGCCTCGGGAGACGAGGTCGAGGCGGGGCAGCTATTGATGCGGTTCGCCTGAGCGCCATGTTCCGGTCCGTCCTCATCGCGAACAGGGGTGAGATCGCGCTGCGGATCCTGCGCGCATGCCGCGCCATGGATCTTCGCGTCATCGTCGTGCATTCGGAGGCGGACAGGGACGCCTCATATGTGCGCCATGCCGACGCCGCCCTCTGCATCGGGCCGGCGCCGGCTCAGCAAAGCTATTTGAACGGCGCGGCCATTCTTCTTGCGGCCGAGGTCTGTGGCGCGGAAGCGATCCATCCCGGCTACGGATTTCTCTCCGAGAACGCGGACTTCGCGGATCAGGTTGAGGCCTCGGGACTCACTTTCATCGGACCCACCGCGCAAAGCATGCGCATCATGGGCGACAAGATCGCGGCGAAGCAGGCGATGCGAGCGGCCGGCGTGCCTTGCGTGCCGGGGTCCGACGGCGCGCTGCCGCTTGATCCATCCGCGGCGCAAGAGATCGCGAACGAAATCGGCTATCCCCTGATTCTTAAGGCGGCTGGCGGCGGCGGCGGCCGCGGAATGCGGGTGGTCGAACAGGAGAGCGATCTTCTCGCCGCGGCCGCCATGACGCGAGAAGAGGCGCGGCGCGCATTCAACAACAGCGCGATCTACGCCGAGAGATTTCTGCGCCATCCCCGCCACGTCGAAATTCAGGTCATCGCCGATTCATTCGGGCATGCGGTCTGGCTTGGAAGCCGCGACTGCTCGCTTCAACGCCGTCATCAGAAGGTGCTCGAAGAAGCGCCGGCGCCGGGCGTCGATGCGGAAAGCCTTGCCCGCGTGGGCGAGCGATGTGTGGAAGCCTGCCGCCAGATCGGCTATCGCGGCGTCGGCACGTTCGAGTTTCTGTATGAGGATGGCTCGTTCTTCTTCATTGAAATGAACACCCGCCTGCAGGTCGAGCATCCCGTGACGGAGGCGACATCGGGCCTCGACATCGTGCAGATGCAGATTCGCATGGCGCAAGGCGAAAGGCTGACGCTTCAGCAGAGCGATGTCGCCTGTCGCGGCCAAGCCTTCGAATGCCGGATCAACGCCGAGGACCCCGACACGTTCGCGCCGTCGCCTGGCCTGATTTCAACCTGGGAGCCGCCCGGCGGTCCTGGCGTCCGCTTCGACAGCCACGCATTCTCCGGCTACCGCGTGCCGCGCCATTATGACTCGCTGATCGGCAAGCTGATCGTTCACGGGGCGACGCGCGCCGACGCCCTTGCGCGCCTGCGCGTTGCGCTCGACGAGATGGCGATCGGCGGCATCGCGACAAACCTGCCCCTTCACAGGCGCATCGTCGCCGATCCCGACTTCATCCGTGGAGAAGTCGACATCCATCATCTCGAAAATCGCCTGCGAGTGAGAAATCACGCATGAGCAGCGGCGCGAGCATGAGTCCATTCGAGCGCGTCACGGAAATCTCCGCGTGGCTCGCGGCCTCGGACGTCGATGAACTCATCCTGAGCGGCCCATCGGGAACGCTGCGGCTGACGAGAGGCGCGTCCGGCCAGGTTGAAGCTCATATCGGCGAAAGCGATAATTCCGAACCGCCGCCGCTCGCGACCATTACCGCGCATGGCTTTGGCGTTTTTCTCGATCGTCATCCACTGGATGCGGAGCCTCTTGCGCCTGTCGGCGCATTGGTTAGGGCGGACACGCCGATCGGCTTTCTTCGCATCGGTCCGCTTCTGACGCCCGTCGTCGCGCCGGTCGACGGCGTTGTCGAAAATATTCTAGTTCAAAACGAGGATGTCGTTGGCTTCGGCGCTCCCTTGTTCGAACTTGAACCTGTTGAGCGCGACAGCGTTTCTTGATGATCGACAGCGACAGGTTTCGTCGTTTTCCTTGAGATCGTGAGGTTGATATGCCCTTTTCCGACTATCGAACCGCATTGGTGACGGGCGCTTCTTCGGGCATTGGCGCCGCGGTCGTCGAACGCTTCGCGCGCGAGGGTCTGGAAGTGCACGCCGTCGCGCGCAGCGCCGACGCGCTGAAGAAATTATCTGACAAGACCGGCTGCATCGCGCACGTCATGGATGTTTCGGATCGATCGGCGATGTCTGATCTCGCGCGCAAGACGGAGTTCGACATTCTCGTGAATAATGCGGGTGTCGATCGGCCGAAGAAGTTCCTGGACGCCGATCCTGAAGATATCGACCTGCTGGTCGATGTGAATCTGCGCGCGGTTCTGCATCTCTGCCGCCTCGTCGTGCCGGGAATGGCGGCGCGCGACCGCGGCCATGTCGTGAACATCACGTCGATCGCGGCCGCCTACCATTTTGGCGGCAACTCCATCTATCACGCCACAAAGGCGGCGGTCAGCATGCTCTCGCACCAACTCAGAATCGACGCTTTCGGGAAGCGAGTGCGCGTCACCGAAATCTGTCCGGGCCGGGTGGCGACGGATATCTTCGCGCATGTCCATGGCGACACGCCTGAGACACGCGCGAAATTCATCGACGGGTTCGAGTTGCCGGAGGCCACGGATATTGCTGACGCCATCGCCTTTGCGATCGCTGCGCCGATCGCCGTGAATATCGGCCATATGGAGATCATGCCGACTTTGCAGGTGCCCGGCGGCCTTTCCACGGCGCGGCCGGAGAAGCCTGTCAGGCGATAATTTACGCCGCCTGATTCGCCTCGATGATTTTCTTCAGCGCCGCCATTTCCTCAGGCGTCAGATCGGTCAGCGGCGGCCGCACCGGACCCGCATCGCGGCCGACTGCCCGCAGGCCCGCCTTGATCATCGAGACCGCATAGCCTTTCCTGCGATTACGCAGCGCAACGAACGGAAAGAAGAAGCCCTTCAAGATGCGATCGACAGTCGCCTGATCGCGATTCCGCAGAGCGCTGTAAAAGCTCTGCGCCAGCGCGGGAACGAAATTGAACACGGCCGAGGAATAGGTGGTCACGCCGGCGGCGAAATAGGCCTGCGCATAAGCCTCATGCGTCGGCATGCCGCCGACATAGACGAGCCGGTCGCCGATTTTGGTGGTGATCTCGATCACCTTGTCGACATCGCCGACGCCGTCCTTGTAGCCGATGAGATTCGGGCATTCGTCACACAGGCGCGCAAGGCTGTCGGCGCTGAGGATCGCATTGTCCCTGTTATAGACGATGACGCCGATCCCCACCGACTGGCAGACCGCGCGCACATGCGCGATCAGCCCCTCCTGCTCGCTGAACATGAGATAGGGCGGCAGCAGAAGAAGCCCGTCCGCGCCGGCTTTTTCCGCCGCCTGCGCGATCTCGATCGCAAGCGAAGTCCCGTAGCCCGTGCCCGATATAATCGGCGTCGCGCCGGCGGCGTCCTTGGCCGCCTTCACGACGGCGGGAATTTCGCGCGGATTGAGCGAAAAGAATTCGCCCGTTCCGCCAGCCGCAAACAGCGCCGACGCGTTGAAGCCGGCGAGCCATTCGACATGGCGACGATACGCGCTCTCGTCGAAACGGAGCTCGCGATCGAAAGCCGTCACCGGAAATGAGAGCAGTCCGGCGCCCACCGCGCGCTTGATGTCATCAGGCTTCATGAATCCGGCCCTGTCGCTGATCGGGATCGAGAAATTGCGGAGCACTCAGGACGCAGCCTGTTCGAGAGACTGCAGAAGCGCGACGATGTAGCCGTAGCAGAAGGCGAAGGCGACGCCCGTGGGGTCGCGACCGCCAATCACAGGCACATGATCGGGCATGAGCATATATTTGAATCCGACTTCCCTGTAGAGGCGCGCGGAGCGGACCATGTCCATGTCGCCTTCCTCCGGGAAGGTCTCCATGAAGGAGAGCTTGCCGCCGCTGATATTACGGAAGTGAACGTTGAAGATCTTGCCGCGCGTTCCGAACCAGCGGATGACGTCGTCGATCTCCTCGCGCGGATTGTCGAGCATCTCGCCGATGGAGCCCTGGCAGAAATTCAGGCCGTGATACGGGCTCTCCCGCATCATCACGAATTTCTTCAAGCCCTCGACCGTGCCGAGCACGCGCGTGACGCCGCGATAGCCCGGCGGCGTGTAGGGATCATGCGGATGACAGGCGAGGCGGATGCGATTGCTTTCCGCGACAGGCACGACGCGTTCGAGAAAATAATCGATACGCTCCCAATTCTCGTCCTCGGAGAGAACGCCGGCGAGCCCGGGCGCAGCTTTCTGGTCCGCGAGGTCCCAGCGGAACGCTTCGTTCTGCGAGCCTCCACGGCCAGCCTCCATCGCCGTGCGCGGAATGCCGATGAGATTGAGATTGTATTTGGCGGCGGGGATGCCGGCGCTCGCCAGATTCTCGATCATCTTGCAGACCGCGTCGATCTGGCGGTCGCGTTCGGGGCCGGCGAGGAGAATATCGGGATAGGAGGCCTTCTCGATCGGCTTCGACGGCAACGGAAGCTGGACCATGTCGAGCGTCAGCCCGAAGCCTTCGATTTTCTCGCGATGCCTTTTGAGGTCGGACAGGGTCCAGTTCGCCGGACTGCCCGGCGGGTCGGCGCAGATATTCTTCACCCCAAGCTGGGCGAACACCCGGTAGTCGTCATCGTCACGCGCCGGGACCTGCGTTCCCACATACATGAGCTGGCCTTGAGCTGCTTCCCGCTAATATCATATGACATAATATGACTATAGCGGGCTGTCGAGCGGATTACTGCTGCGCCAGCGTCCGGTAGCGACGCTGGCTGGCCGCCATATGGGCGCGCATCGCCTGACGCGCCCTCTCAGGATCCTGATCGGCGATCGCTTCCAGGATCGCCCCATGCTCGGCGTGAACCTTTTCGAGATAGGCGATGTCGCTGGCGTCCGGCAGGGTGGGGAACTGGCTGCGGGGGATGGCGCGCAGGCCGAAATGCCTGAGCACATCGAGATAGAAGCGATTGTTGGTCGCGGCCGCGATGGCCATGTGGAACTCAAAGTCGGCTTCGACGGTGGGCTGCCCGTCCCTGATCCGCTGCGCCATCTTGCGGTTGGCGGCGCGGATGGCCTCTTCCTGCTCGGCGGTTCGGCGATAGGCGGCGATGGCCGCGGCCTCGCCCTCGGCCGCCATGCGAAATTCAAGCAATTCAAGAGTTTGTGGAATATTTCCGATTTCGACCGGGGTCAGGATGAAACGCTGGCTCTTCGCCGGATTGCGCACGAAGACGCCTTTGCCCTGGATCGGCTCGACGAAGCCGGACGCGCGCAGCTCGGCGATGGCCTCGCGCACGACCGTGCGGCTGACGCCGAATTGCGCCTCGAGTTCGCTCTCGGTCGGGAGCTGGTCGCCTTCCTTCATCAGGCCCGTCTGAATCCGGTCGGCGATCTGATCGATCACCTGCCGGGCCAGACGCACCTTGCCCTTCGCCGTCGCCATCATGCCTCCCGTCGCCTCACATCGTGGCGCACGCCCCGCACCTTCTTACGCCTCTTGCAAAGCTTCGCCCGATCCCTTTTAATCATAATACGACTTCTCAAAAACATCATACACAAGTTTCGTCCGGGAGGACATTCCATGGCGTCTCTTCGCGGGGGGATTTGCGGCGGTCTGGCTGTCGTCGCGCTGGCGCTTGGTCTTGCGCCGGCCAGCGCCGCGACGCCGAAGGACCAGCTCGTTATCGGCACCTCGATCGCGCAGGTGCTGTCGCTCGATCCCCAGCAGGCGACCGAGCCGAAGGCCCAGGAAATTCTCTCGAACCTGTACGATCGGCTGGTGGCAACGACGCCTGACGGCAAGATCATGCCGCAGCTCGCGGAAAGCTGGTCGATCGATGCGAACGGCGTCACGTTCAAGCTGCGCGCCGCGACATTCGCGTCCGGCAATCCCGTCATGGCGAACGACGTCGTCTATTCGATCGTGCGGCTGATGAAGATGGATCAGGCCGGCTCCGTCCATTTCAAGCGCATCGGCTTCACGGCGGCGAATGTCGAAAGCATCGTCAAGGCCGTCGATGCGAAGACGGTGCGCTTCGAGCTCGCGGGCAAGGCGCCGTCCGATCTCCTGCTTTATCGCCTCGCTCTCGGCACAGCGAGCGTGATCGACAGCGTCGAGGTGCAGAAGCATATCGAGGGCGACGATCACGGCAACGCCTGGCTGCGCACGCGTTCCGCCGGCTCCGGCCCCTTCACGCTCAATCGCTGGTCTCCGAACGAGATCATCATTCTCGACGCCAACGCGAAGTATATGACCGGCGCGCCGAAGATGCGCCGCGTCATCTTCCGTCATGCGCCGGAGAGCCAGGTGGAGCGGCTGATGCTGGAGCGCGGCGACATCGATCTCGCCAATGCGCTGACCGCAGCCGATCTCCTGATCTTTCGCGACAAGTCCGGATTTGCGGTGCAGCGCGTGCCGACCGGCGGCTTCTATGTGCTGTCGATGAACGCCGGCAACAAATATCTCGGCGATCCCAAAGTCCGCGAAGCGATCGCCTATGGAATCGATTACGCCGCGATCGAGAAAACCGTGATGGGTCCCTATGGCCGCGCGCGCACCGTGCCGGTGCCGCAGAATTACGAATTTGCGATTCCGAGCCCCGACTGGCGCCTCGATGTCGCGAAGGCCAAGGCGCTGCTTGCAGAGGCCGGCTACAAGGACGGTTTTTCGCTGACGCTCAAGACGATCGCGCAGACGCCGCGCATCGATCTTGCGACCGCCCTGCAGGCGTCGCTGGCGCAGATCGGCGTCAAGGTGGAGATCCAGCAGGGCAATGGCTCCGAGATCATCTCGGCGCATCGCGCCCGCAATTTCGATCTGCTTCTTCCGCAGACCAGCGCCTATATGCCGAACGCGCTGGGCGCGATGGATGATTTCAGCAGCAATCCCGACAATTCGCGCGAAGCCAACAACGCCGGCAACTTCGTCTGGCGATCGGCGTGGGACATTCCGGAACTGACGAAGCTGACGGCGCAGGCGGCCGCCGAGCCGGACCCGGCAAAACGCGGCGAGATGTTCGTCGCCATGCAGAAGAAATTCGTCGAGTTGAAGCCGGCCGTGCTGCCGCTGTTCGAACGGTTTGAACCGATCGTGCTGTCGTCGCGCGTCAAGGGCTATGTGGGTCACCCCAACATGCTGACGCGTCTCGAAGCGGTGACGAAAGACTGATTCGCAGGCGCCTGTCATGAAGGAGCTGTCGGCAGCGGAGATCATGCGTCGTCTGGCGCAGCTTCTCGCGAGCATCTTCGTTCTGCTTTGCTTCACCTTTCTCGTCGGGCGCGTGCTTCCGACCGATCCCGTCGGCGCGGTGGTCGGCGAACTTGCCGATCCCTCCGCCTACGCCGCGATGCGCGCGCGGCTGGGACTCGATCTTCCCGTGCATGAGCAATTTTTCGTCTATGTCTGGGGATTGCTGCATGGCGACTTCGGCAAGGCGATCCTCACCGGCAATCCCGTCTCGACCGATCTCGCGCACGCTTTTCCCGCGACGTTCGAGCTGGCGACGCTGGCTGTCGTCCTTTCAACCGTCATCGGCGTTCCCTTGGGATTGCTGGCGGCTCTTTTCCGCGACGGGTTGATCGACAAGATCGCGCGCGTCGTCGCGCTCGTGGGTCACTCGATCCCGGTCTTCTGGTTCGGCATTGTCGGGCTCGTCATATTCTACGCCGGGCTGAACTGGGTCGGCGGACCCGGCCGTATCGATGTCTTTTATGAAGGGATCGTCGCGCCAAAGACCGGGCTTCTTCTGGTCGACAGTCTTCTCGCCGGCGAGCCTGATATTTTCTGGAACGCGCTGTCGCACATCATCCTGCCGGCGGCGATTCTCGCTTATGCGGCGATGGCCTATATCACCCGCATGACCCGCAGCTTCACGCTGGAGCAGCTAAGCCAGGACTATGTCATCGCCGCGCGCGCCAAAGGCGTCGGCCCGATGCGCACGATCATCGGCCATGTCGTCCCCAACATCGCGGTGCAGCTCATCACGGTTCTCGCGATTTCCTATGGCGGCCTTCTCGAAGGCGCTGTGGTGACTGAAATCGTCTTCTCCTGGCCCGGCGTCGGACAATATATGACGAATGCTCTGATGATCGGCGACATGAATGCGATCCTCTCCGCGACGATTGTCGTCGGCCTCGCTTTCATGCTGCTCAATTTCTTCGCGGACATGGCTTACGCCGTTCTTGATCCGCGCACGCGCGAGACGGCGCGATGAAGGCGATGAGTCAGCAACAACCCGCTCTCGCATCGTCGTCCGGCTTCGCAGCGCGTCTTGCCGCGTCCCTGTGGCGGGCGGCCGGCAAGCTTGCGCACGAGCCGCTGGGGCTGGCCGGTTTTGTCATTATCGGGCTCCTCTGTGTCGTTGCGATCTTCGCGCCGCTGATCGCGCCCTATGATCCGGCGATTCAATCGCTCGGCGACGCGCTTCAGCCGCCGAGCCTCGCGCATCTCGCCGGCACCGATGAGTTCGGCCGCGACATTTTCAGCCGCCTGGTTCATGGCGCGCGCATCACGATCCAGATCATCCTGTCGGTGTCGATCATCGTGGGCCCTGTCGGCCTGCTGATCGGCGTCGTCGCGGGATTCTTCGGCGGACGGATCGATGCGCTGCTCATGCGCGCAACCGATATCGTCCTGTCATTTCCCTCTCTCATTTTGGCGCTCGCCTTCGCGGCGGCGCTCGGCGCGGGATTGAACACCGCGATCATCGCGATCTCGCTCACGGCCTGGCCGCCGATCGCCCGTCTTGCGCGCGCCGAAGCGCTGATCGTGCGCAACGCCGACTATGTCGCCGCGGCGCGCCTCTATGGCGCTTCCTCACTGCGCATTCTGCTCCTTTATATCGCGCCGATGTGCATCCCCTCGGTGATCGTGCGGTTGACGCTCAACATGGCGCACATCATTCTCACAGCGGCCTCGCTTGGCTTTCTCGGACTTGGCGCGCAGCCGCCGGCGCCGGAATGGGGCGCGATGGTGTCGAGCGGGCGCAAGTTCATGCTCGATTACTGGTGGGTCGCGGTGATGCCCGGCGTCGCCATTCTCATCACGAGCCTCGCCTTCAATCTCGCCGGCGACGCGCTGCGCGACATTCTGGACCCGCGCCATGCCCGCTCCTGATCCGGCGTCGCCCATCCTGTCGCTGCGCGGGCTGACCGTGCGCTTCGGGCGCAGCGCGGCGCCCGCCGTCTCCAATGTCAGCTTCGACATCGGGCGCGAGAAGGTCGGCGTCGTCGGCGAGTCGGGATCGGGCAAATCGACGACCGGCCGCGCGATCATGCGCCTGCTGCCGTCCATCGCGCAGATATCAGCCGAGCGTCTCGCATTCGCCGGGGAGGATTTGCTCGTAAACACCGAGCGGCGAATGGGCGAAATCCGCGGCAAGGATATCGCGCTGATCATGCAGGATCCGCGATATTCATTGAATCCGGTGCTGCGGATCGGGCGGCAGATCGCCGAAGCGGCGCGGTTGCATCTCGGCTGCGACAGGAAGGAGGCGCTGGCGCGCGCCCGCTCCATGCTGGAGCGCGTGCGCATCAATGACCCCGATCGCGTGATGGCGCTCTATCCCCATCAGATCTCCGGCGGCATGGGGCAGCGCGTCATGATCGCGATGATGCTGCTCGCGCGTCCCCGACTTGTCATCGCCGATGAGCCGACATCGGCGCTCGATGTCAGCGTGCGCAAGGACGTGCTCATGCTGCTCGACGAACTGGTTCGGGAAAACAATTCGGGCCTGATGCTGATCAGCCATGACATCCGCATGGTGGCGGCGTTCTGCGAGCGCATCCTGATCATGTATGGCGGCCGCGTCGTCGAAACGCTCTCCAGCCTCGATGAGGCGCGCCATCCCTATACGCGGGCGCTGATCGCCGCGATGCCCGATCCGCGCCATCCCGTGCGACGCCTGAACGTCGTCGATCGCGACGAGTTGGAAAGGGCGATGGCGCCATGATCGCCGTTGAAAAGCTCGACGTCGTCTTCGGCGCCGGACGCAACCGGCATCATGTGGTGCGCGGCGTTTCGTTTGAAGTCGCGGCTGGCGAGGCCTTGGGAATCGTCGGCGAATCCGGCTGCGGCAAATCGACGATCTTGCGGGCGTTGGCCGGCATCGAGCGCGGCTGGACGGGATCGATCAAGCTGGGCGGCAAGCCGGTTGCGCCAACGAGGATGCGCGACGAGTTGAAGCTGGCGCAGATGGTCTTCCAGGACCCTTACGGCTCGCTTCATCCGCGTCATCGCATCGGCATGGCGCTTGCCGAACCGATCCGCGCGATGGGGCTAGGCTCCGGCTGGGATCGCGTGCCGCAGGCGCTCCGGCAGGTGGGCTTGCCGGAGTCCTTCGCCGAACGGTTTCCCCATGAATTGTCGGGAGGGCAGCGCCAGCGCGTCGCGATCGCACGGTCTCTGATGCTGGCGCCGCCCGTGTTGCTGCTCGATGAACCGACCTCGGCGCTTGATGTTTCCGTACAAGCCGAAATTCTCAATCTGCTGGCGGATCAGAGAGAGGCGCTGGGGCTGACTTTCGTTCTCGTCAGCCATGATCTCTCTGTCATCGCGCATATGTGCGAGCGCGTGCTGGTGATGAAAGACGGCGAATTCGTCGACGAGCTTGGCCGCGACGATCTGCGCGCCGGCGTCACCCATTCGAATTACGCCCAGGATCTTTTCGAAGCCAGTTTTCTCTAGATTGGAACAGGCGTCGGAGAGCGGGATCGCTCGGCGATAAAGGCGAGGCATCGTCCTCGAACAAGAGGGAGGAAAATGATGAGGGGAGTTCACATGAGATTGTCTTCGGCGGTCGCGGCCGCATGCCTGTCGCTTGCGGCGCCTGCCGCCATGGCGAAAACGCTAGTCTATGTCTCGGCCGCAAATGACGGCGTGATCGACGCCTACAGCATGGATGAGAAATCGGGCGCGCTGACGCCGGCCGGAAAATTCGAAGCGGGGAAGATGGTCATGCCGATGACCGTCAGCCCGGACAGGAAGCATCTCTACGCCGTCGTCCGCTCGCAGCCTTTCCGCGTCGTCACGTTCGGGATCGATCCGCAGAGCGGCGCGCTCACCCAGGAAGCAGTCGCCGCGCTTCCCGACAGCATGCCCTATGTCTCGACCGATCTTTCCGGGCGGCTGATGTTCACCTCGTCCTATGGCGGCAACAAGATCGCCGTCATGCCGATCAACGCTCAGGGCCGCGTGGTCGATGGCGTGCGGCAGGTGATTTTGACGGGCCGCAATGCGCATTCAATCGTCACGGATCGCACCGGGAAATATGTGTTCGCGACGAATCTCGGCTCCGACGTTGTGCTGCAATTCGTGCTCGACCCTGAGACGGGAATGCTGAAGCCGAACGATCCGCCGCAGGTGAACACCAAGCCGGGCTACGGCCCGCGCCATATCGCCGTCTCGCCTGACAACAAGTTCATCTATGTCGTCACCGAGCTGACGGGGCATATCATCCAGTATGCGCTTGATCCGGCTAAAGGCGGTTTGACCGAAGTGGAGAGCGTCGCGTCCGTGCCCGCTGAAGCCGGCCTTATTCCCGGCGTCGCGCCTCCGCCTCCGCCGCCTTTCAATGCTCCCGTAAGCTCGGCCGCCGCGGCGCCGGCGGAAACGCGACCGCTGGTCTGGGCCGCCGACATCGGCCTCACGCCTGAAGGCAAGTTTCTGTATGCGACCGAGCGCACGACCAGCAAGATCGCGCTGTTTCACGTCGCGGCCGGCACAGGCAAATTGAGCTATGTCGCGAACTTTCCGACGGAGAAGCAGCCACGCGGCATCCGCATTGACGCGTCAGGTCGTTTCCTCATCGCATCAGGCGAGAAGTCGGATCGGATCGCGGTCCATGCGATCAATTCGTCCGACGGCAAGCTGACCGAGGTTGGGCGCTATCCCGTTGATTCCGGCGCCAACTGGATCGAGATCGTCAATTTGCCGTGACTGGCGCCATAGCTTGCGCTTCGTCAACGAGTTGTTTCTGAGTCATGCTCGCGTCAAGCGCGGGCATGACGCGGCCAAAGCCGCCTTTCAATCCGCCTCGCCATAGGCAAGACTCGCGGCGAGCAGTTCATGCGAATAGGAATGAGCGAGCTCGCCGGAGCGCAGCCGATCGGCGGCGAATTCGTCGACGATCCGCCCGGCCTGCATCACCGCGACGCGATCGCACATATGGGCGACGACAGCGAGATCGTGGCTGACGAGCAAATAGGTCAGGCGACGCTCCGCGCGCAGATCGGCGAGCAGGTTGAGAATCTCCGCCTGCACCGAAACGTCGAGCGCCGATGTCGGCTCATCAAGAAGTAAAACATCGGGCTTCAGCATTAGCGCGCGTGCGATGGCGACGCGCTGTCGCTGGCCGCCTGAAAGCTGATGCGGATAGCGATAGAGAGCCGCGCGCGGCAGACCGACCGTATCGAGCGCGCGTCCCGCGTCAGAGAGGGAATGCTCGATCCCCTGATTGCGCAAGGGCTCGAGAAGCTGCGCCTTGATCGTCTTGCGCGGATGAAGCGATCCGTACGGATCCTGAAACACCATCTGCACGCGCTTGAAGAAGGAACGTTGGCGCTGCGGGGTCAGCGCAACGCCGTCGAGCAGCACCTCGCCGGAATAATCCGGATTGAGGCCGGCGAGCGCGCGCAGCACGGTCGATTTTCCGCATCCGGATTCGCCGACAAGCCCGAAGGCTGATCCGCTCTCGATGTTGAAGCTGACGCCGGCGACGGCTGGCGGCGCGTCGGGAGCGAAGCTGACGATGAGATCGCGAACCTCGATCATTTCGCCGCGCCTGCGGGCTGGAGCCAGCGCGGATCGCGCGTCAATGTCGGAAGCCGCTGCGATGGCCGCCGGATCGATGGCAGCGACGCCAGAAGTCCGCGCGTGTAGGGATGCTCGGCGCGCGCGAGATCGGCGGCGGCGAGCGTCTCCACGATCTGTCCGGCGTACATGATGATCACGCGGTCGCAGAAGCCGCGCACGAGATTGAGATCGTGGCTGATGAAGATCAGTCCAAGACCGCGACTTGCGATGAGTTCATCGAGCAGTTTGAGCACTTCGAGCCGGACCGTGACATCGAGCGCCGACGTCGGTTCATCGGCGATCAGCACGTCGGGCCCTGCGATCAGCATCATCGCGATCATGACGCGCTGGCCCATGCCGCCTGAAATCTCGTGCGGATAGAGCGCGGCGACGCGCGCGGGATCGCGGATTTTCACGGATTCAAGGATGGCGAGCACGCGCTCCCGCGTTTCGCGCGCGCCGGCGCGGCCGGGCTGATGCACACGCCACGCCTCCGCGATCTGCTCGCCGACCGGCGTCACCGGATTGAGCGAATATTTCGGGTCCTGCATGATGAGGCCGATGCGCCGGCCGCGCAGATCCATCATCTGTTTTTCACTGGCGGCGATGAGATCGATGTCGCGGAACGCGAGACGCTCGGCCGTGACGCGCGCGCCGGCCGGCGACAGGCGCATGATGGCCCGGCCGATCATGGATTTTCCGGCGCCGGACTCGCCGACAATCGCGAGCTTCTCGCGGCCAAGCGTGAAGGAGACGCCGCGCACCGCCTGCACCGCGCCGTCGCCGCGCCCGAACCCGATCCTGAGATCGCGCGCTTCGATCAACGGAGCCTCAGTCATCGCCGCCTCGGGGATCGAGCACGTCGCGCAGCGCGTCGCCGGCGAGATTGAAGGCGAGGCTGACGATGGCGATCGCAACGCCGGGCGCCGTCACCACCCATGGGCTGTCGATCATGAATTCGCGCCCTGAAGAGACCATCGCGCCCCATTCCGCCATGGGCGGCTGCGCGCCGAGGCCGAGAAAGCCGAGGCCCGCGGCGGTCAAAATCACGCCGGCCATGTTGAGCGTGATGCGCACGACGACGGAGGGCAGGCACATCGGGATGATGTGGTCGAAGATGATCCGCGCCGATGTCGCGCCCTGCAACCGCACCGCCGCGATGAAATCGGCCCGGCGCAGGCTCAACGCTTCGGCGCGCGCCAGCCGCGCCATCGGCGGCCAGGCCGTCAGCGCGATCGCAATAATCGCGTTGGTGATGCCGGGTCCGAGCGCCGCGGCGAAGCCAAGCGCGAGCACAAGTCCGGGAAAGGAGAGAAAGATGTCGGTGACGCGCATCAGCGCTTCATCGATCCAGCCGCCGAGATAGCCGGCGCAGGCGCCGATCACGAGGCCGATTGGCGCAACGATGATTGTCACGAGCAAAATGATGTAGAGCGTGGTGCGCGCGCCATAGACAATGCGCGCGAAAATATCGCGGCCGAACTCGTCCGTGCCGAGCCAGTGCGCGGCGGAGGGCGGCGCGAGACGCCCGACCATGTCTTGCACGGCGGGATCGTATGACGTCAGCAGCGGGGCTGCGATTGCGACGATCACGAGAAGAAGGATCACGCCAAGGCCGACCAGACCGAGCGGATGCGCGGCGTAGCGCAGCCAGCCCTGCCAGGCCTGCTGCATGGCCGACTGAAATGCGCCGGCTGGCTCTTCGGCGCGCAGCCATTCGCGAAATCCTGACGGTGATTGCGACATATCGCTCATCAGCGCGTGCGCGGATCGAGAATGCGATAGAGACGATCGGAGATGATGTTGATCGTCAGGAACACCAGGCCGATCAGCAACACTGCTCCCATCACCACATTCATGTCATTCAGGCGCAGGCCGCGCGTGAGATATTGCCCGAGTCCGGGCCAGCCGAACACGGTCTCGATCAGCACCGCTCCGTCGAGCAGGCCGCCGAAGGTCAGCGCGAGCACGGTGAGAAGCTGCACGCGAATATTCTTGAAGGCGTGCGCCCAGATCATGCGCCGGCGGGAGACGCCTTTGGCGCGCGCCGCGATGACATATTCCTGACCCAGCTGCTCCAGCATGAAGCTGCGCGTCATGCGGCTGATATAGGCGACGGAATAGTAGCCGAGAATGGCGCCGGGCAGGATGATGTGCGCAAGCGCGTCGTGAAACATGTCCCACTCGCCGCGCAGCGCCGTGTCGACGAGCATCAGCCCCGTGATGGGCTCGATCATGCCCTCATTGAGCACGTCGAGCCGTCCAGACGCTGCGACCCAGCGCAGCTTCGCGTAGAAGATCAGCAGCGCGATCAGGCCGAGCCAGAAGATCGGAACGGAGTGGCCGGCAAGCCCGACCACGCGCGCGACATGATCGACGAACTTGCCGCGATTGACCGCGGCCACGACGCCAAGCGGCACGCCCATGAGCGTTCCCACGAGAATGGCGACGAGCGCCAGTTCGATGGTCGCGGGAAACACTGTGAGAAGATCGGCGGACACCGGCCGTCCCGTCGTCAGCGACGATCCCATGTCGCCCGTGAGCACATTCCTGACATAGGAGATGAATTGCTCCAGCACGGGCCGATCAAGCCCGAGCTGTTGATAGACGCGGTCATAGGTCGCCTTGTCGACCTCTGATCCCGTGACGGCGAGCACGGGATCGGCCGGCAGAAGCCGTCCCATGGTGAAGGTGAGCAGCAGCAGACCGATAAGCGTCGTGGCGATCGACAACGCGCGCCCCGACAGGCGCTGCAATCGTGCGAACCGCGCCGGCCGTTTGAATGCGCCTGTTGTCGCCGTCGCGGCTGCGGTCATCGCGGCTCAGCTCTTCTTCACGTCGTACCAGCGCGTCGACCAGGTCGGGTGCCCGACATAGCCGGTGACGCCCTTGCGGATCGCATAGGGATCGGTGCGCTGCAGGATGACGATGAGCGGCGGATTCATCGCCGTGAACGCCTTGTCGATCTGCTCGAAAATCGCCTTGCGCTTCGCCGGGTCTGTCTCCGCTTTCGAGAGATCGACCTGTTTCGTCAATTCAGGCGCGTCGAGCGCCGTGCGCCAGAGATAATAGCCGCCGAGCTTCGCTTCATCGCGATTATCGGGATTGTAGGCGTATTGCACCAGCGTGCCGAACGGATCGGGCAGGCGCGTGCCGGAATTGCCGACGAGCACCTGATATTTCCGCGCGCGAAAATCAGGCGTGTGTTCGCCGGGCACGATCTCGAATTCGACGCCGGCCTTGCGCGCGCTCGCCTGCAACGCGACCGCCATCTTGAGCAGCGCGTCGGATGAAGGAAACAGCGTTTTCTTCAATCCGTTGGGATAGCCGGCCTCGGCGAGAAGTTTCTTCGCGAGCTCGGGATCATATTGATAGCCCGTCGGCTCGGCCGTCGGCGCGCCCGACATGCCTTTCGGAATGATCGACTGCCAGGGAAAGCCGTTGAAGTTCATCGTCGTCTGCGCCAGCGGCTTCCAGTCGATAATGTGCTGGAACGCCTGCCGCACAAGCGGTTTCGCAAGATCGGGGTCCTGCGTGTTCATGGCGACATAATAGAAGCCGAGGCCCGGGCCGGGATCGATGGTCGCGCCCTTGGCCTGCAGCGCTTCGAGATCGCCATTCGCCATATACTGGCCGACATCGATGTCGCCGGCCTCGATCTGGAGCCTCAGATTTCCCGACTCCGGCACATGGCGCATGACGACGCGCTTCATCGCCGGCGCGCCGCGCCAATAGTCGGCGCGCGCGTCAGCGAGCAGAATATCGTTCGGACGCCATTGCGTGAGCTTGTAGGGGCCGCTGCCGGCGCTGTTGCTCTTCAGCCAGTTCTGGGCGAGGTCGCCATTCCTCTCGTTCTTCAGCGCGGTCGCCTTGTCGATGATTCCAAGCGACGCGCCGGCGAGCGAATAGAGCACGAGTTCAGTCGAGACAGGCTCCGGCAGCTTGATGACAAGCGTCTGCGGATCGGTCGCCTGAACGAGGCTGTCGACATTCTGCGGCGTGAAGCCCCACAGCGCGACGTCGGTCGAGCCGACGGCGGCCATCTTGATCACGCGCTGGATCGACCACGCCGCATCCTCGGCGGTGAGGGGATTGCCGGAGGAAAATGTGACGCTCTTGCGGATCGTCATGGTGATCGTCCGCTTGTCGTCCGAGACCACCCATTTCTCCGCCAGCATCGGGCGAATGTCGCTCATCCTGTCAGGCGGCAGCTCGACGAGATTGTCGTAGAGGTTGGACACGACCTCGGACGGCGTGCGGGCGTTGATCGCGGCGGGATCAAGCGAGGGCACCGCGCTGAGCTGCGTGCCGATCACGAGCGCGTTCGGCGGGGACGCGGCGTACGCCGCCGCGTAGAGAGACGCTGCGATCGCCAGGCCGGTGAGCAAGCCGGCGAGAATGCGGGGCTTCACGTTTGATCCTCCCTGACCACGATGCTCCGGTCGGCTTTGGCGCCGCTTCTCGGGCATGAATTCAAGACGCTTCCGTCTTCGCGCCGTCCGGCTGGACCAAAGCGCGTGCGATCTGATATATCAAGCGGCATTTGAAGCCAAGGGGGATGCGACGAATGGGTGGCGCGCGCGCGCCGCGGCATCGTCCGCTCGAGCCGGTCGACGTCGAGGTTCTCAAAGGCCTGAGGGAGCATGTTTACGGGCGGCTGCGGCAGGCCATCATCTCGGGCCAGCTCCGATCCGGAACCATGCTCAATGAGCGCCAGATCGCGAGCCAGCTTGGCGTGAGCACGACGCCGCTGAAGGAGGCTCTCCGCCGTCTCGAGACGGAAGGATTCGTGCTCACCGAGCCGCGGCGCGGCGTCAGGGTGACCTTCGACGCCCGGCAGGCGGAGGAAATGTCGCTCGCTCGCGCGGCGCTGGAAAGCATGATCGCGCGTCTCGCCGCGTCGCGGATCGACGATGAGGCGCTTGCGGCGCTGGAGGCGATCGCCGACGGCATGCGCGCCGCCACGCAAAGCGGCGATGCGGACAGGCTGATCGCGCTCAACGAATCCTTCCACGACGCGATCCATGACGCGTCCCGCTGCCGCTATCTCCAGCGACTTCTGATCGGGCAGGTGGTTTACGATCAGGCGGCGCGGCTGTTTCTGCTCGACGATGCGGACGAGCGCCTCCGCGCGCTCGATGAGCATCTGGCGATCCTCGCCGCCCTGTCGGCGCGCGACGCCGATGGCGCGGAGAAGGCGATGCGCGATCACATCGTTCGATCAGGACGCCAGCATATCCAGACCGCCTTCGCGCGCCGGGAAGAGTGAAACGTCTCTCTGCGCAGGCGCTGTTAGCGGGCGCGTCGCGGACAAAAAGCGCGCAACAGGAGTTACGCGCGCATCCACGTCTTATAACCGAAAGCAAGACGTGGATGGCCGGAACAAGTCCGGCCATGACGCCGCGTGAAACTATTGCGAAACGGGAACCGCTCTAGCAGACCCGCGATATCTGCCAATCGGCGTCGAGACGGGCCTCGTTCAGTCGCTAAATGTCGGCAGACTTTCCGCGAAATCAGACCAGCGGCACGTCGCAGATCAACTGGCTGAGCCTCTGTTCGTCGATGACGCTGCTGACGATCGCCCTGTCTTCATCATTCATTGCGGCGGCCGAATTCCGCCACAGCGCGAGATAGGTCGCCTGTGCATCGTCGACGCTGCTCCAGGCGAAATTTGCGAGAAGCCATTCGGTGACCTGCTTCAACATGCTCTCGCTCCGCGTTCTCTGATCGGCTGCTTGCGCAAGCCGGATTGCGCGCCAAACGTATCGGCTCGCAGCTTCGAGCGTCAAAGGATCGGCCTTTCAAAGATTTGCTCCAGCGGGGAGGAATTTTCCCCGGCGAGGGCGCGCGACAGCAGGAGTTGGCGGCTATGGCCGGCGGGCCGCCTGTCTCGGAAATCGACGGCGAGCCTGCGCCGGCTTGACGCCCCGTTCGCTTTGCAATAATTGTTATGAGACATAACTATAAACGTCCGGGATACGGGAAACGCCGCTCATGAATGTCGACGAACTCATCGCAATCGACATCCATACCCATGCGGAGGAGCCGTGCGGCGCGCATGCCGATGACGGCTACGACGATTTCCAGGCGGCCATGGCGAAATATTTCAATGCGCCCTACGCGCATCCGCCGACCATGGAAGAGACCGCCGCCTATTATCGCTCGCGCAAGATCGCGGCGGTGATCTTTCCCGTCGACGCCGAGCGCGAGACCGGCTTTCGCCGCTACGCGAATGAGGAAGTCGCGGAGAAGGCGGCGGCGAACAGTGACGTGCTGATCCCCTTCGCCAGCATCGACCCCGCGAAAGGAAAAGCGGGCGCGCGCGAGGCGCGGCGTCTCGTGCGCGATTTCGGCATTCGCGGCTTCAAGTTTCATCCCTCGATGCAGGGCTTTTATCCCAACGATCGCGACGCCTATGTGCTCTATGAGGCGATTGCGGAAGCGGGCGTGCCGGCGCTGTTTCACACCGGTCAGACGGGCGTCGGCTCCGGCATGCGCGGCGGCAACGGCATCCGCCTGAAATATTCCAACCCGATCTATATGGACGACGTGGCGGTCGATTTTCCCGACATGCCGATCATCCTCGCGCATCCCTCCTTTCCCTGGCAGGAGGAGGCGCTGTCGGTCGCGCAGCACAAGCCGAACGTCTATATCGATCTCTCCGGCTGGTCGCCGAAATATTTTCCGCCGATCCTCGTCCGCTACGCCAACTCGATCCTGAAGCATAAGGTCCTGTTCGGCTCCGACTGGCCGGTGATTTCCCCGGATCGCTGGCTGAGCGATTTCGAGAAGCTCGACATCAAGCCTGACGTGCGGCCGCTGATCCTCAAGGACAATGCGATCAAGCTGCTTGGCCTGAAAGCCGGGAAGGCGTCCTGATGGAACGTCCCTCGACAGGCGCGAAAGCCCGCCACGCCGCAGCGAATGATGAGCCGATCGCGCGCGAGCGTCTGGCGATCGATCTGCCGTCGTCCCTTGCGGCCGAACGGCAAGGCGACATCGCAATCCTGCGCCTCTCCCGGCCTGAGAAACGCAATGCGCTGAACGATGCGACGGTGCAGGGGATCGAGGCTTTCTTTTCGCGGCTGCCCGACGACATCAAGGCCGTGGTCATCGATGCGGCCGGCGCGGATTTCTCCTCCGGACTCGATCTGTCTGAACTCTCCGAACGCAGCACGATCGAAGGCGTCGCCCATTCGATGATGTGGCATCGCGCTTTCGAGCGCGTCGAATTCGGCCGCACGCCTGTCGTCGCGGCGATGAAAGGCGCTGTCATTGGCGGAGGCCTCGAACTGGCCTGCGCCGCGCATATCCGCGTCGCCGAACGCAGCGCCTATTACGCTTTCCCCGAGGGACAGCGCGGCATCTTCGTCGGCGGCGGCGCCTCGGTGCGCGCGCCTCGTCTGATTGGCGCCGCGCGCATGGCCGACATGATGCTGACCGGGCGCGTGCTCGACGCGGAAGAGGGACACGCCGCCGGTCTCTCGCAATATCTCGTTAATGAAGGCGAGGGGCTCACGAAAGCGTTGGAGCTCGCGACGCGTATCGCGGCCAATTCGCCCGTGACGAATTTCGCGGTGATTCATGCGCTGCCGAAGATCGCGGAGGCGAATCCGCGCGAAGGCTACATGATGGAAGCGCTGATGGCGGCGATCGCGCAAGGCAGCGACGAAGCGAAGGAACGATTGCGGGCGTTCCTGGAGAAGCGAGCGAAGAAGGTCACCGATTTCCGATGATGCGGTTCGCCAACTGCCGGAAGAGCAGGGCGAAAGGGGAGGAGCGATGGAGATCAGCAGGCAGAGGATCGGCGATGCGCAGCGCGCGCCGCTGCGCGACGTTCCGTTCGGACGGTTCACGGTCGCCGTCGATCGGCGCGACGACGGCGTCATCCATGTGCGTCCGGTCGAGCAGCTTGCGCCCTATCCTCGTCGCCTGACGGATCGACTGCATCACTGGGCGACGCTCGCGCCAGAGCGGATTTTTCTCGCCGAGCGCGATGGAAGGGACGGCTGGCGGACTGTCAGCTACGCGCAGACGCTGCGTCTTGTCCGCCGCCTCGGGCAGGCGCTGCTCGATCGGAATCTTTCAGCGGAACGGCCGCTGCTCATTCTCTCCGGCAACAGCATCAATCATGCGTTGCTCGGGCTTGCGGCGCTCTATGTCGGCGTTCCCTATGCGCCGGTGTCGCCGGCCTATTCGCTGGTGTCGACGGATTTTGCCAAGCTCCGCCATGTCGTCGGCCTGCTGACGCCGGGATTGGTCTATGCGGACGATGGGCGCGCGTTCGGCAAGGCGATCGACGCCGCAATTCCCGACGATGTCGGCGTCATCCAGGACTCCGCCGGAGCGGACAGTGGGCGACCAGCCGTTGCTTTCGCTGATTTCGCAGATCGCGAGGAGACGAACGCCGTCGATCTCGCCCATGACGCCGTTGGCCCCGACACGATCGCCAAGTTTCTTCTCACCTCCGGCTCCACAGGTTTGCCGAAGGCGGTGATCAACACCCAGCGCATGCTGTGCAGCAATCAGGTGATGCTGCGCGAGGCGCTTGCGGTCGTGAAGGAGAAGCCGCCGACCCTTATCGACTGGCTGCCCTGGAATCACACCTTTGGCGGCAATCACAATGTCGGCATTGCGCTCTTCAATGGCGGCTCGCTCTATATTGATGATGGCAAGCCGACGCCGGGCGGCTTCGCGGCGACCATCCGCAATCTGCGCGAGATCGCGCCGAGCATCTATTTCAACGTGCCGAAGGGATGGGAGATGCTCGTTCCGCAATTGCGCGCGGACGATGCGCTACGCCGGCGCTTCTTCAGCCGGCTCGATCTCTGTTTCTTCGCCGGCGCTGGTCTTCCCGAACATGTCTGGCGCGCGCTCGATGAACTCGCGGTCGAAACCGTGGGCGCGCGCATTCCGATGCTCACGGGGCTCGGCGCCACCGAGACCGCGCCTTTCTCGCTTTCGGTCACGCCGGAAACCAGCCGCTCGGGCCATGTCGGTTTGCCTGCGCCTGGCAACGAATTGAAGCTTGCGCCGGTCGACGGAAAGCTCGAGGCGCGCGTCAAGGGGCCGAATGTGACGCCGGGCTACTGGCGCGAACCCGGCCTGACCGCGGCGGCTTTCGATGACGAAGGCTATTACAAATTCGGTGATGCGCTTCGCTTCGTTGATCCCGATGACATCAGCCAGGGCTTCGCCTTCGACGGCCGCATCGCCGAGGATTTCAAGCTGACGAGCGGCGTCTGGGTCAGCGTTGGTCCGCTGCGCGCGCGACTGATCGAGGCGTGCGCGCCCTATTTCAGGGACTTCGTCATCGCGGGCCTCAATCGCGACGAGATCGCCGCGCTCGCCGTGCCGGACCTCGACGCATGCCGCTCTCTGTGCCCGGACGCGCCGACTGATATGGCGTCGCCGCAACTGCTTGCGGATGCGCGCGTGCGGGCCGCCCTGCGCCGGGGGTTGCGCGCCGCAGCAGCGAAAAGCACCGGCTCGTCGAATTTGATCGCGCGCGCCCTCATCATCGATGCGCCGCTCTCAATCGATAGCGGCGAGATCACCGACAAGGGCTCGATCAATCAGCGGGCGGTGC
The DNA here is from genome assembly GCF_022059845.1 of Terrirubrum flagellatum. Lineage (GTDB taxonomy): Bacteria > Pseudomonadota > Alphaproteobacteria > Rhizobiales > Beijerinckiaceae > Terrirubrum > Terrirubrum flagellatum. The sequence continues at coordinate 102,844 of NZ_CP091854.1, forward strand.
TGCGGCGCCGGGCTGATCTGATCGACGAGCTTTACGATCAGAGAAATTCGGCGCGCGTGATCGGCATCGATGGCGATGATTGAGCAGCGCTATTGCTTGTTCAAATGAGTCCGCCTGGAGCAGGGCGGCGAAATCGGGAGGTTGCAGGCATGAAAACGAGATTTCTGAAAGCCGCGGCGCTGCTTCTGGCGTCATGCGCCTGGTCGCCGACGCTGGCGCTGGCGGACATGACGATCGGCGTCACTCTGTCATCGACCGGCAGCGGCGCCGCGCTCGGCATCCCCATGCGCAACGCGACGACGCTCTGGCCGACCGAGATCGCCGGCGAGAAGCTCAACGTCATCGTTCTCGATGACGCCGGCGACCCGGCGGCGGCGACGACCAATGCGCGGCGGCTGGTGACGGAAAACAAAGCCGATATTCTGATAGGTTCTGCGCTGACGCCGGCCTCGATCGCGGTGATGGGCGTCGCCGCCGAAGCTGAAACGCCTCATCTTGCGGGATCGCCGGTGCCGCTGCAGGCGGGCCGCGAGAAATGGACCTTCGTCCTGCCGCAGAAGGTGTCGCTGATGGCGGACGGTCTGTTCGAGCATATGAAGAAGAACAATGTGAAGACCGTCGGCTATATCGGCTTCTCCGATTCCTGGGGCGATCTCTGGATCAACGAGCTGAAAGCGCGGAGCGAAGCGTTCGGCTTCCGGGTCGTTGCGGAAGAACGCTATGCGCGCGCCGACACGTCGGTTTCAGGTCAAGCGTTGAAGCTCGTGTCAGCGCGGCCTGACGCGATTCTCGTCGGCGGCTCAGGCACAGGCGCGGCCCTGCCGCAGATCGCCGTGCGCGAACGCGGCTATCGCGGCGCGATCTATCAGACCCATGGCGCGGTGACGAAGGACTTCATCCGCATCGCAGGCAAGAGCGCCGAGAACACGATCCTTGTCTCCGGCCCGGCGATGGTTCCGGAGGCGCAGCCGGATTCATCTGCGACCAAGGCCCCGGGTCTTGCGTTGGTGAACGCCTATGAAGCGAAGTTCGGCGCGGACACGCGCACGCAATTCGCCGCGCATGTCTTCGACGCCATGGAAATCCTGAAGCGCGCAACGCCGATCGCCTTGAAGACGGCGAAGTCGGGCACGAAGGAGTTCCGCCTGGCGCTGCGCGACGCGCTGGAGAAGGGAGAGGAAATCCCGGCGAGCAACGGCGTGTTCCAGTTCAAGCCGGATGATCATTATGGCCTCGATCCTCGCGCGCGCGTGCTGCTGACCATCAAAGATGGCGGCTTCGCGCTGGCGCAGTGACCTGAGAATGATCGCCTTGAACGACGTAGTTCCAGCGCCGTCTGCGCCGACGAGCTATGTTGTGTCGGCGTCCGGCGCGTCAGCAAGCAGGCGCAGCAGCGCGAGCAGTTTCTCCCGCCCGCCGGGGCCGAGCTGCTGCACGAGACGCCGCTCATGCTTGCCTTTCAGCTCCTTCGCAGTCCGCAGGCATGCCTTGCCGGCGTTCGTCAGCTCAAGCGCATATGAACGGCGGTCGGCCGCGACCTTGGATCGCCGCGCCAGGCCGCGCTCCTCGAGCTCGTCGACGAGCGCAACGAAATTCGCGCGCTTGATGCCGAGCGCATCGCCGACTTCGGTCTGCTTGAGGCCGGGATTGTGCTCGATCACCAGCAAGGCGCTGAAGAGAGAAGGCCGCAGGCTGACGGATTCAAGTGACCGGATGAAATCATCGAAGACCGCGAGCTGCGCGCGCCGCAGCATATATCCGATCGTCTCGGGCAGATCGCCCATGTCGACGGCTGCGTCATCGAGCGCAGTCGCATCGGGATTGCTGGCTTTTCGCTGGCGGGCGGGGCGAGGCACGATCGTGTCGTCTGAATGGAGAATTGAACGGAGCGGCTTGGAAAAACCTAGCGGAGCAAAGCGATCGTGAAAACCCTCGCCGCTCGCATTGGCCGCGAAATCTGCAGGCGAAGGCTGTTCGCGAGGCCATGATGGACGCCACGATCGTCGCCTTTCTGCTGCAGGACGGCGTCACCAGCGGCGCGATCTATGCGCTGATCGCGCTGGCGCTCGTCCTCGTCTTCGCGGTCACGCGCATCCTGTTCATTCCGCAAGGCGAGTTCGTCGCCTTTGGCGCGTTGACCTATGCGGTGCTTGGCGCAGGTCAGATTCCCGGCGCGGTCTGGCTGCTTCTCGGCTTTGGCGTCGCGGCCTTCTCAGTCGATCTCATCGATCTCAGGCGCAATTTCTCCGCCGCGCTCGCGTTGCGCGCCTTCGCCGCCGACGTGCTGCTGCCCGCAGCTGTGATCGCGATCGTTTTTCTGTCTGGTCCGGCTCGTTCGAATCCGTTGATCGCTGCGATCCTGGCCGTCGCCATCGTAACGCCGATCGGCCCCTATCTCTATCGCGTTGCATTCCAGCCCATGGCGGAGGCGTCGATCCTGACGCTGTTCATTGCGGCGGTCGCGATCCATTTCGCGCTGACGGGCCTGCTGCTGGTTTTCTTCGGACCTGAAGGCCTGCGCGCCGTCCCGCTCTCGTCGGCCGGATATGAATTCGGCCCGTTGCTCGTCAGCGCGCAAAATCTCTGGGTCTATGCCTTCGCGACGATCACAGCGGCCGCGCTGCTGCTGTTCTTCACCTACACGCTCTGGGGCAAGGCCCTGATGGCGACGGCGATCAATCGGCTCGGCGCGCGCCTCGTCGGCATTCCCACGCGCATATCAGGACAAATCTCCTGCGGCCTCGCCGCCGCGATCGGCGCCGTGTCTGGCGTGCTCATCGCGCCGACGACGACGGTCTATTACGACACCGGCTTTCTCATCGGCCTGAAAGGCTTCGTCGCGGCGATCGTCGCCGGTCTCGCGAGTTTTCCCGGCGCCGCGCTCGCCGGCGTCGGCGTTGGCGTGATCGAAGCTTTCGCATCGTTCCTTGCGAGCGAGTACAAGGAAATCATCGTCTTCATGATGATCCTGCCGGTCCTGCTCTGGCGCTCGCTCGTCTCGGGCCACGCCGCGACGGACGAGGAATGACGATGACGCGGCGCGCGCTGACGCTGACGATCTTCGCTGTCGTCATCGCTCTCCTGCCGGTGACGCCCGGCGTGCCGATTTTCTGGATCACGCTGCTCAACTATGTCGGGCTTGGCGCGATCGTCGCGATTGGTCTCGTCCTGCTCACCGGCGTCGGCGGAATGACGTCGTTCGGGCAGGCGGCGTTCTGCGGCTTCGGCGCCTATACGACGGCTGTGCTGACCACGACCTATGGGCTGTCGCCATGGCTCGCGCTTGTCGCCGCGATCGCGCTGACCATCGCCGCGGCGTTCCTGCTCGGCCTGCTCACGCTGCGATTGTCGGGACATTATCTTCCGCTTGGCACGCTCGCATGGGGCATCAGTCTCTATTTCCTGTTCGGCAAGCTTGATCTGCTTGGCCGCAATGACGGCGTCGGCAATATCCCGCCGATCTCTGTCTTCGGTTATCCCCTGATCGACGGGCGTGCGATCTATCTCCTCATCTGGACGTTCGTTCTGCTGGCCGGCGCGCTCACCACGAATCTTCTGGATTCGCGCATCGGCCGCGCGATCCGCACGCTGCGCGGCGGCGCGGCCGCCGTCGAAGCTTTCGGCGCTGATGCGGGGCGGTTGAAGCTTTTCGTCTTCGTCTATGCCGCGGCGCTCGCCGCGATCTCGGGCTGGCTCTACGCGCATCTCCAGCGCGCCGTGAATCCGACGCCCTTCGGCGTCAACGCCGGCATCGAATATCTTTTCATGGCCGTCATCGGCGGGCCGGGCCATGTCTGGGGCGCCATCGTTGGCGCAGGCTTCGTCGTCGCGCTGAAGGATGTGTTGCAGCGCCTCGCGCCGCATATTTTCGGCGCACAGGGAAATTTCGAGACGATCGTGTTCGGCGCCGTCGTCGTGCTGTTCCTGCAGTTCGCGCGCGAAGGGCTCTGGCCGTTCCTCGCCCGGCTTGTTCCCGTGGGTGTTCACGCAGCGAAGCCGCCTGCGCCTGCGCCGGACCTGCCTTCGCGCAGTTTGCCCAAGCGCGGCGAACCGATTCTCGCGGTGGAGAAAGTCCGCAAGGCGTTCGGCGGCCTCGTCGCCGTGAACGATGTCAGCTTCGGCGTGAAGGCGGGGGAGATCGTCGGCCTCATCGGCCCGAACGGCGCCGGCAAGAGCACCACATTCAATCTGGTGACGGGCGTGACCGCTCTCAGCGCTGGCGGCGTGTTGTTTCTCGGTCGGGCGATCGGCCGGGCCGACACGCGGCGCATCGCCGAGCTCGGCGTGGCGCGCACCTTCCAGCATGTGAAGCTGCGGCCCGACATGAGCGTGCTGGAGAATGTCGCGCTCGGCGCCCATCTGCGCGGGCGCGCAGGATTTCTGTCGAGCCTGCTGCGGCTTGATCGCAAGGAGGAGACGCGGCTGACGTGGGAGGCCGCGCGGCAGATCGAGCGCGTCGGACTGACCGATCTCATGCATGCGCCGGCCGGGAGTCTTTCGCTCGGGCGACAGCGCATCGTCGAGATCGCGCGCGCGCTCTGTCTCGACCCGGTGCTGTTGCTGCTCGACGAGCCTGCCGCCGGCCTCAGGCATTTCGAGAAGGAGCAGCTCGCGGCGCTGCTCAGAAGCGTGCGCGATCATGGCGTCAGCATTCTGCTGGTCGAGCATGACATGGGATTTCTGATGGGGCTGACCGATCATATCGTTGTGCTCGATTTCGGCGTGAAGATCGCCGAGGGCGCGCCGGCCGAGGTGCGCACGAATCCGGCCGTCGTCGAGGCCTATCTCGGGGGCGTCGCGTGACGTCACCGCTGCTCGAAGCGCGCGGCGTATCGGTCCGTTACGGCAAGGTGGAAGCGGTGCGCGATGTGTCGTTCGCTGTGCCGGCGGGCGCGATCGTCTCGATCATCGGCGCGAACGGCGCGGGCAAGTCGACCCTGCTCAACGCGATCATGGGAGCGCTGCCCTGCGCTGGCGAGATCAGGATCGACGACAAGCCGGTCGCATCGCGACCGATCGAGCAACGCGTCGAAGAAGGGCTCTCGCTCGTGCCGGAGCGGCGCGAGCTCTTCGGCGCGATGTCGATCGAGGACAATCTGCTGCTTGGCGGATTTCGTCGCCCCGCGCAGCAGCGCAACGAATCGCTTGAAAAGGTGTTTGCGCTCTTTCCGCGCCTGCGCGAACGGCGACGCCAGGAAGCGGGCACGCTGTCGGGCGGTGAGCGGCAGATGCTCGCCATGGGACGGGCGCTGATGGCGCGGCCGCGCGTGCTGATGCTGGATGAGCCAAGTCTTGGCCTCGCGCCGCGCATTGTGCGCGACATTCTCGACATCGTCGTCGCCCTGCGCGATCAGGGCGTCGCCATCCTCCTGGTCGAGCAGAACGCCGCCGCGGCGCTGAAGATTTCCGACTACGCCTATGTCATGGAGTTCGGCCGCTTCGCGCTGGAGGGAACGGCGAGCGATCTCGCGAAGGACGAGCGCATCGCCGACATCTATTTCGGCGCAGGCGAGCGGGCGGCGAGCTAATCGCGACCGGGAATCGCAGCGAGAAGCCGCTGTGTATATTCGTGCTGCGGCGCGCTGAGCAATTGGGCTGCGGGCGCGATCTCGACGATCTCGCCGCGATGCATCACGGCGATGCGGTCGCAGATCTGCGCGGCAACATGAAGATCATGCGTGATGAAGAGCATGGAGAGGCGCAGCCGCTTCTTCAGCTCACCAAGAAGATCGAGCACCTGCTTCTGCACGGAGACGTCGAGCGCCGAAACAGGTTCGTCGGCGACGAGCACGTCGGGTTCGAGCGCAAGCGCGCGGGCGATGCCGATGCGCTGCCGTTGTCCGCCGGAGAATTCATGGGGATAGCGATCAGCGGCGCGCGGATCGAGGCCGACGAGTTCGAGCAGCCGCGCCGCGTTGGCTTTCGCCTCGGCGCGCGGCGCGCCGTTGGCGATGGGGCCATCGGCGATGCTCATGCCAATCCTGCGGCGCGGATTGAGCGACGCGAACGGATCCTGAAACACCATCTGGATTTTTCGCCGCGCCGAACGCAACGCGCTGCCGTGCGCGGCGAGCAGATCGACATCGCCTAATGTCACCGCGCCGCGATCGGCCTCGACAAGCCGCGTCACCAGCCGCGCGATTGTCGACTTCCCCGAGCCGGATTCGCCGACAAGGCCGAGCGTCTCGCCGCGCCTGATGCTGAAGCTCACGTCTCTCACCGCGGCGACGATGCGTGGCGGCGCGAGGAAGTCGGTGCGCGTGACGTAAGTCTTGGTGAGGCCGGAGACCGCGCAGCTCACATCTTCCGCTTCGAGATCGCGCGCCGCCGGCGGCGTCAGCGAGGGAACGGCGGCAAGCAGCGCCTTCGTATAGGCGTGCTGCGGCTGTTGCAGCACGTCGCGCGTCGCGCCGGCTTCGACGATTTCGCCGCGCTGGAGAACGACGACACGATCGGCGATCTCGCGCACCACGCCGAAATCATGGGTGATGAAGACGACGCTCATATTGCGCCGTCTCTGGAGATCGCGGATGAGCCGCAAGATTTGCGCCTGCGTCGTGACGTCGAGCGCGGTCGTCGGCTCGTCCGCAACAAGCAGCGATGGTTCGAGCGCCAGCGCCATGGCGATCATGGCGCGCTGCCGCTGCCCGCCCGAGATCTGATGGGGATAGGCGCGCACGATGCGCTTGGGGTCAGGCAGGCCGACTTCGCCTGCGAGCGCGATGGCGCGCTCGCGACGTTCGTCTAGCGTCAGCAGATCATGCGCCTCGAACACTTCCGCGATCTGATCGCCAATGCGCATGACGGGATTGAGCGCCGTCATCGGCTCCTGAAAGATCATTGCGATGCGCTGGCCGCGCAGCGCGCGCCAGCTTGCGAGATCGAGCTTCAGGAGATCGCGCCCCTCGAACAGGATTTCGCCCTTCGCCGGCCGGATCGTGGGCGGGAGCAATCCCATGAGCGCCTGCGCGCAGACCGATTTCCCCGAGCCGGATTCGCCGACGACGCATAGCACTTCGCCCGGCTGTACGGTGAACGAGACGCTGGAGACCGCGAGCTTGCGATCAGAGCCCGGCGGCAGCGTCAGGCTGAGATTGCGAATGGCGACGAGCGGCGCGTCCATCTCCGCCTTCCCGCGCGCGATCAGTAGCCGAGCGCGAGGCCATCCTTGCGATGATCGGAGCCGCCAAGCAGCACGCCATTCTCCTCATCGATCCAGATCGCCTGACAGCCGCCATGCGGCGCTTCAGCCCTGACGACGCGATGGCCGCGCTTCGCGAGATCGTCGGCGATCGCAGCGTCAATCGTAGGCTCGATCGACAGCGCACCATCAACGATGAAGCTGCGCGGCCGATCCGACGCCGACTGCGGATTGTCGCCGCGATCGACGATGTTGGAAAGGATCTGCGCATGGCCCGTCGATTGGAACTGGCCGCCCATGACGCCAAACGACATCACGGCGCGATCGCCCTTGGTGACGAGGCCGGGAATGATCGTGTGCAGCGGCCGCTTGCGCGGCGCGATGGCGTTCGCATGGCCCTTCGTGAATCTGAAGCCGCTGCCGCGATTCTGTAGCAGCACGCCTGACTCCGCGGCATAGATGCCGCTGCCGAACGCGTTGAACAGCGAATTGATGAAGGACACCGCGTTGCGGTCGCGATCGACCACGGTTACATAGACCGTGTCGCGATGAACCGGCCCGTCCCAGGTTTCCGGCGGCAGCGCCTTGTCGAGCGAAATCGGCTTGCGCATGGCGCCAATCGCGCTGTCGGACAGAACCTCCGATACATCGAACGGCGCGAAGGCGGGATCAGCGACCAAGAGATCGCGCTTGCGATAGGCGGCTTTCGTCGCTTCCGCCATGAGATGGATACGATCGGCTTCACTGAGATTGCTCGCGCCGAGATCGAAGCCTTCGAGAATGCGCGCGATGATCAGCGCGGCGAGGCCCTGTCCGTTCGGCGGGCATTCATGCAGCGTGTAGCCGCGATAGTTCGCGCTGATCGGCTCGACATAATCGCAAGTCTGCGCGGCGAAATCGTCAAGCGTGTGCAGGCCACCGAGATCGCGCAACGTCTTCACCATGTCGTCGGCGATCGCGCCTTTGTAGAAGGCGTCGCGCCCTTCGCGACCGATGCGCTTCAGCGTGCGCGCCAGCGCCGGCAGCGTGAGCCGCTGTCCGACTTTCGGAACCTCGCCGCCGGGGAGATAGACGGAGGCGCCGGCGTAGCGCCCGACGCGCTCGGAGAAGCGCGCCCAGTCATGAGACACGCGGGGATGAATGACAAAGCCGCCTTCCGCCGCCTTGATCGCGGGTTGCAGAACTTCGTCGATGCTCTTGCGCCCATGATCGGACGAGAGCCGGCACCAGGCGTCGACGGCGCCGGGCACGGTCACCGCATGCGGCGAGTGATCCGGAAGCGCGGTGATCCCGCGTTCGAGGAACCAGTCGAGATGCGCCGCGGCCGGCGCGCGGCCGGAGCCATTGAGCGCCACGAGCGGTTTGCGCCCGCGCGGCGCGAAGAGAACGAAGCAGTCGCCGCCAATTCCCGTCATGTGGGGATCAACGACGCCTTGCAGAGCCACGGCCGCGATCGCGGCGTCGATGGCGTTGCCGCCGGCGCGCAGGATGTCGAGCGCGGCGAGCGTGGCGGCGGGATGCGAGGTCGCGGCCATGCCGTTCTCGGCGACGGCGACCGAACGGCCGGGGCTAAGGAAATTCCGCGTGCGGTTCATCATGGGCGAACTCTGACTATGCCGTTGCTTGCGACGGCGCAGGGGAGGCGGGCAAGGTGAATTCGGTTTGCAGCCCTGCCAGTCCGAACAGGCTGTCATGCAGCGCGGTCAGGGCGACGTTGATGGCGCCGATGATGGCGGCGCGGCTGCCGAGCGCGCTGGACTCGACAGCGAGCGGCAAAGGCAGATGCCGCGCGATGAAGCCGCGCAGGCGCTCGATCAGCTCAGGGCGCGCGCCGATGCTGCCGCCGAGCACGATCAGTTCGGGGTCGACGATGGCCTGGATCGCCATCAGCGCGTGGCAGAGAATGCGCGCGATTTCATCGAGCGTCGCGGCGGCGGCGATATCGCCTTCGCCGAGCCGGTCGAACATGGCGCGCACGTCTAACGTGTCGCCACCAAGCGCGCGATAACGGTCGAGAATGGCCGCGCTGCCGATCGCCGTCTCCAGCGCGCCATGGCGCATGCCGCGCGAGTCGAAGGGATCGCCGCCGATCGGGAGATAGGCGATCTCGCCCGCTGCGCCGCGCGCGCCGCTGACGATCTGTCCATTGATGACGAGCCCCATGCCGACGCCGGTGCCGAGCGCGACGAAGGCGAAGGATTGCCGGCCGGCGCAGCAGCCGCGCCAATGCTCGCCTTTCGCGGCGAGATTGACGTCGTTCTCGATGCGCACGTCACAGCCAAGTTGTTGGCGCAGCGCTGCGGCGACATCGATCTCGTCGAGATGCGGAATATTCGGCGCCATCGAAATCGCGCCTGATTTCGCATCGAATACGCCGGGGCTGCCGAGCGCCGCGCTGCGCAACGCGGCGCGATCGGCCTTCGCTTCGCGCATCAGCCGATCCGTCATCGCGGCGATCTGCGCGACGACGCTCATGCCGCCATCGGGATCAGTCGGCTCGACGCTCTCGGCGATGATCTCGCCAACGATGTTGGCGAGCGCGACGTGAATCTTGGTGCCGCCGAGATCGACGCCGATGACGAACGCGGCGTTGCGCTCGATCTCGTAGGTGACGGCGCTGCGGCCGAGCCCGCCCTGCGTCTGTCCCTGCGGCCTCACCCAGCCGCTATCCTCGAGCGCGCGCACGACCTCGGACATTGTCTGTTTGGACAGGCCGGTGATGCGGGCGAGCTCGGCCCGCGACACCGGCCCGCGATGGAGGACGGCCTCGATCACCGACCGCACCGAAATCTGGCGCGCCATGGGCGGAACGGGAGGGGTGGCGTCGTTCATGCAGCCTAAATCGTCAGGTTTCCGAACTAATAGGATGGCAAATCCGCCGAAAGTCAACGCCAGCGCTGTGTCGGAATCCGGATCATCGTCTTTTTGCAGTGTATTTCGTCAGGCCGCTTTACAAATACATGCGCGCGTGCATGCTTGCGTCCTCGCTTGCGAGCCGTGGGAGGACGTCATGCAGGTCAGCCGGTCCATCGCTTCGATCGCCCTCGCGGCGGCTTTGCTGGGAGGCGGAGGCGCGGCGCTCGCGCAGAACGCCAATCTTACCGTCGGCATCCAGGACGACCCCGATGCGCTCGATCCCGCCGTCAGCGCCACCTACACCGGCCGCTTCGTGTTCGCGGCGATGTGCGACAAGCTCGTCGACATCGCGCCCGATCTCACGATCGTTCCGCAGTTGGCGACGAGCTGGGCCTGGGCGCCCGATCAGAAGTCGATCACCTTCAAGCTGCGCAGCGGCGTGAAGTTTCACGATGGCGCGCCTTTCGACGCCGCCGCCGTCAAGTTCAACATCGAGCGCATGCTGACGATGAAGGATTCGCGCCGCAAGGCCGAGCTTTCGCCGGTCGCGAGCGTCGATGCCGTGTCGGCCGACGAGGTGAAATTCAATCTGAAGGAGCCGTTCGCGCCGCTCCTCTCGGTGCTGAGCGATCGCGCCGGCATGATGGTGTCGCCACAGGCCGGCGCGAGGGATGATTTCGCCGCCAACCCCGTCTGCGCCGGCCCGTACAAATTCGCCGAGCGCAAGGCGCGCGACCTCATCCGCCTGACGAAGTTTTCGGATTACTGGGACGCGGCGAGCTACGGCTATGACAGCGTCACCTACTACTACATCCCCGACTCCACCGTGCGCCTGTCGCGCGTGCGCGCCGGCGATCTCCAGATCGCCGAACGCATCGCGCCGACCGATCTCAAGACGGTGCGCGACGACAAGAATCTGAAACTGCATGGCGCGCCGGGCCTCGCGGTCTCGCATCTCATGTTCAATGTCGGCGTCGGTGAGAAGGCGAACGGGCCGATGGGCAAGAACGCCAGCCTGCGCAAGGCGTTTGAATTGTCGCTCGATCGCGCCGTCATCAACCGCGTCGCTTTCAATGGCGAATACACCGCCGACAATCAGATGATTCCGCCGTCCGATCCTTTCTATTCCAGGGCGAATCCGGCGCCGGCGCGCGATGTCGCCGCGGCGAAGAAGCTCATCGCGGCTGCCGGCGCGACGACCGTGCCGGTTGAATTGACCTATGAGAACTCGCTCACCGATGGGCGCGTCGCGCAGATCGTGCAGTCGATGGCGAAGGAGGCGGGCTTCGACGTGAAGCTCTTGCCGCTCGAAACCACGACCGCGATCGAGCGCTATCTCGCCGGCAATTTCGAGATGTATATCGGCAACTGGAGCGGTCGCGGCGATCCTGATCCTACGCTTTACGCCTTCTTCTCCTGCGGCGGCGGCCAGAACGTCAACAAATACTGCAACAAGGATCTTGAAGGCGTGCTCAATCAGGCCCGCGCCGAAGGCGACATCGCCAGGCGCAAGGCGCTCTATGAGAAGGCTACGGCGATATATCTCACCGATCTGCCAAGCATCCCGCTCTATCATCCGAACTGGTATTTCGCGGCGCGGGCCGCAGTGGCGGGAATCAATGTCTATCCCGATGGCCTGCTGCGCCTGAAAGGCGTGAAGCCTGCGCAGTGATTTATGATGTCGTTGGAAAGCGCAGTCGCTGCCAAACGTCGTCATGCAATTCCAGCTCGTCATGGCCGGACTTGTTCCGGCCATCCACGTCTTGCCTTTAACGGAGAATAAGACGTGGATGCGCGGAATAAATCCGCGCATGACGGCGAGAGAGGCGCCTATGCGGAGGCCGAGCGTTCCACTTGTCGCAAGTTCAATCGAGGCGCTGTCAGCGCGGCGAGGGTAGGGAATGATCCGCTTTCTCGCCAGCCGCCTGGCCGTCGCCATTCCGACGCTTCTGCTGGTGTCTCTGCTTGTGTTCGCGCTGCAGAAGCTGTTGCCGGGCGATCCCGCGCTCGCGCTCGCCGGCGAAGAGCGCAATCCTGAAGTCATCGCCTTCCTGCGCGCGAAATATCAGTTCGATCAGCCGATCCCGGTGCAATATGCGCGCTGGCTGACGGCGTTCGTGCAGGGCGATCTCGGAACCTCGGTGCGCACCCGCCTGCCGATCGCAGCGATGATCGCGGAAAAGCTGCCGGTGACGATCGAACTCGCGACTCTGTCGATGCTGATTGCGATCATCATCGGCGTGCCCGCGGGCGTCATGGCGGCGCTGCGCCGCGGCTCGATCTGGGATCATCTCGTCAGCGTGCTTGGCCTCGCTGGCCTCTCCATTCCGAGCTTCTGGCTCGGCATCATGCTGATCCTGTTCTTTTCGGTGACGCTGGGCTGGCTGCCATCCGGCGGCTATGTCCCCTTCTTTCAGGATCCGATCGGCAATCTCCGCACCATGGCGATGCCGAGCTTCGTGCTCGGCGCCGCGGCGGCCGCGATCATCATGCGCCACACCAGAAGTTCGATGCTGACGGTGCTCAAGCAGGATTTCGTGCGCACCGCGCGCGCGAAGGGGCTTGTCGAGCGCAAGGTCGTCATCCGCCATGCGCTGCGCAACGGCCTTATTCCCGTGGTGACTCTTGGCGCGCTGCAGTTCGGCCAGCTTCTCTCCGGCGCCGTGTTGACCGAACAGGTGTTCGGCATTCCCGGCTTCGGCAAGATGATTGTCGATGGCGTGTTCGGCCGCGATTACGCCGTGGTGCAGGCCGTGGTGATGTGCGCCGCCGCGTTCTTCCTGCTCATGAGCCTGATCGCCGATCTCGCCTACGCCCTGCTCAATCCGAGGCTCAGGGGATGAGCGACGTCGCGACAGACGCGGATTTTTCCGCCGCGCGTCTCCGTCAGGTCGGCTGGCGCCGGTTGCTGCGCGAGCCCGCGGCCATCGCCGGCGGGCTGATCGTCGGTGCGTTCGTGCTGATCGCGATCTTCGCGCCTCTGGTTGCGCCTTACGATCCCAACGCGTCGGACTGGATGGCGGTGCGCGAGGCGCCCGGCCTGGCGCATCTGTTCGGCACGGATGATCTCGGCCGCGACATTCTCTCGCGCGTGATTTTCGGCGCGCGCGCCTCACTGGCGGCGGGTTTCCTCTCGGTGACGATCGCGCTCGTGATCGGGACGCCGCTCGGACTCATCGCCGGCTATTTCGGCGGCGTCATCGACATCGTGATTTCGCGCCTTGCCGATGCGCTGCTTGCCTGTCCGTTTCTCGTGCTGGCGATCGCGCTCGCGGCGTTCCTGGGGCCGAGCCTGCAGAACGCCATGATCGCGATCGGCGTCTCCGCCGTGCCGATCTTCGTCAGGCTGGCGCGCGGCCAGACGCTCGCGGTGCGCGAAGAGGATTACATCAGCGCCGCGATTTCGCTGGGCGTGTCGCATCCCAAAATCATGGCGTCGCATGTCTTGCCGAACATCCTGCCGCCCATCGTCGTGCAGGCGACGCTGACCACGGCGATTGCGGTTCTCGCCGAAGCGAGCCTCGCCTTTCTTGGTCTGGGGCAGGCGCCGCCCGATCCCTCCTGGGGCAGCATGCTCGACGCCGCGCGTCAGTTTCTTGTCGAGGCGCCGTGGATGGCGATCTGGCCGGGCCTCGCGATCGTGGTCGTGGTGATCGGCTTCAACATGCTGGGCGACGCGTTAAACGACGTGCTCAATCCGCGCGACTGATATCGAATGCTCGGGATCGATCCCTACGCCGTCATCCCGGGGCTCGCGGAACGCGAGAGCCCGGGATCCATCGTGCAGCTTGCACAATTTCCTGGGTTCCGGGCTCGGCGCTGCGCGCCGCCCCGGAATGACGGTGGAGAGAGTTGCGGCGACTTTTGCGAGCTCTCACGTCTTTCATTGAAGAGGCTGATATGAACCGCTCCGTGCTTCCCGTCCTGCGCATCGGTTTTGTCGGGGCGGGCTTCATCGCGCATTTCCATCTGCAGGCGCTGACCGGCGTGCGCAATGTGGTGGTCACAGGCGTCTACAGCCCGCGCGGCGAGCGGCGAGAGGCCTTCGCCGCGAAGGCGCGGGCGCTCGATCTCGGGGAGTGCAAGGCCTACGCCTCGCTTGGCGCCATGCTGGCGTCCGGCGAGGTGGACGCGATCTGGCTCTGCAATCCCAATCATACGCGCGTCGCCGCGATGCGCGAAATCCACACTGCGGTGAAGGCTGGCCGCGCGTCGCTGCGCGCCGTCGCCTGCGAGAAGCCGCTGGCGCGCACGCTGGGCGAAGCGCGCGAGATGTTGCGGCTCGTCGAAGATGCGGGCCTGCTGCACGGCTATCTCGAAAACCAGTTGTTCTCGACGGCGGTGCAGCGCGGCCGTGAGATCATCTGGCGCCGCGCCGCGCCAAATACGGGCCGTCCCTATATTGCGCGCGCGGCGGAGGAGCATAGCGGCCCGCATGAGCCCTGGTTCTGGCAGGGCGAGAAGCAGGGCGGCGGCGTGCTCTCCGACATGATGTGCCACAGCGTCGAGGTGGCGCGGTTTCTTCTGACCGCGCCTGGTGAAAAGCGCGATGCGCTGAAGCTCATCAGCGCGAATGCGACGGTCGCGACGCTGAAATGGAGCCGGCCCGCCTATGTCGAGAAGTTGAAGGCGAGCATGGGCCGCGAGGTCGACTACGCCAAACGTCCGGCCGAGGATTTCGCGCGTGGCCTCATCACGCTTGAAGACGCGGACGGCCAGCAACTCATGATCGAGGCGACGACGTCATGGGCCTATGTCGGGCCGGGCCTTCGCATCACGCTTGAACTTTTGGGGCCGGAATATGCGATGGAGTTCTCCTCGCTCAACACCGGGCTCAAGATCTTCCTGTCGCGCGCCGTCACCGGCGCGAGCGGCGAGGATCTCGTCGAAAAGCAGAACGCCGAACAGGGCCTGATGCCGGTGCTGGAGGATGAAGCCGCGATCTATGGCTACACCATCGAGAACAGGCATTTCGTCGAGGCGTTCCGCCATGGCCGCATGCCCGACGAAAGTTTCAGCGATGGCGTCGCCGTCGTGCATATGCTGATGGCGCTCTATCGTTCGGCGGAATTGGGCCGCACGGTGAATTTCGCTGATGAGAATCTCGACGATTATGTGCCGCCCGTGGCGCGGCCGGCGTGAAGTATGATGAGATTAGAGCGTTTCGTTTTGGAGTTTTCATGGGAGAAGCGGTCATGCGCGGACTTGTTCCGCGCATCCACGTCTTCTGCTGTTGAAAGAAAGACATGGATGGCCGCGACAAGCGCGGCCATGACGCCGCGCTTGATCATCACCAAACGAGAAGCGCTCTAATCTCGTCACGCTTCAGAACACCGCGGATATTCTTGAACTCACGCCGGCGACGCCGAGGTGCGGAAGACCACGAGCTGAGGGTGGTTGACCGACTTCATATATTCGACCGGCTTTCCCGCCGCATCGTTGGCGACGAGGCGTAGCACGAGCGCTGACGACGCGGGTTTCATCCCGAGCAGTTTCGCTTCGAGATCGGTGCAGGCGCCGACGCTGATTTCGCGATCGGCCACATGCGCCGCGACGCCATAGCGCTCCTGCAGCAATCCATAGAGCGACTGTCCGGCGACAAGGTCTTCGGCGACGAGATCGGGAAAGCGCTCGGCCGGGAGATAACTCGTCTCGATGCAGAACGGCGTGTCGTTCACGGTCCACAGCCGCCGGAACATCACGAGCTCCGCGCCGACAGGCAGCTTCAATCGCTCCGCCACCTTGTCGTTGGCGGCCGACTGGCCGAAATGCAGCAGCTTGTTGCCGGGCGCGGCGCCGCCGCTATGGATGATGCGGGTGATGCCGAGCGAGGAGCGCACATCGATCGGTCGCGCCACGCGCGGCAGCGGAATGCGCGTGCCGCTGGTGCCATTGCGTTCGAGCACGCCGCGCTCGACCAGCTTGTCGATCGCCTTGCGCACCGTCATGCGGTTGGCGCCAAGCTGTTCGGCCAGCGCCCGTTCGGACGGCACGCGGTCGCCGGCCGAGAAATCGGGGCCGCTGATCAGCTCCAGGATATAGTCCTGGATCGCGACATAGACCGGCTTGCCGGCAGGTTTCGCCAGGGCGGTTGGGGTGGCAGCGGCCATGCCGTCGGTCTTTCCTTTCTCGGTATATAACCCAGCTCCCGGAAAAGGTGGCGGCCTTCCCAGAGGAATTTGCACATCTTACCCGCCCGCCATGCATTTGCGCGCTCCGCGGGTTTCGCCGCTTGACAGCCTCTGGCCTCAAACTGGTATATACCAGATCAGGAATTGGAGGAGGCGCCCGATGTCGATCAGCTACGATCCCTCAAAGATCATCAGCGATCTCGACCGCACCCGCGCCTCCTTGCCGCGGGCCATGGCGCTCGGCCGCGAACTCGCTGGCGAGATCGACCGTATCTATATGGTCGCCGCCGGCTCGGCGAACCGCGCCATGCTCGGCATCAAATACTGGATCGAGCACTACAGCCCGACGATCGAGGTCCGCCGCGCCTTTCCCGCCGAGTTCATGGCGCAGAATTCGCCGCGCCTCGACAAGCGCACGCTCGTGCTGCTCGCCTCGAAGTCGGGCACGACGCCGGAGACTGTGGCCGCCGCGGAGTTCCTGAAGGACAAGCCCTGCCGCGTCATCGCCTTCAGCCAGTGGGAGGACAAGCCGCTCGCGCGCAGCGTGAAGCAGTGCTTCACGGTCGGCGAGACCAGCGAATCCTTCACCGCCATGTTCATGCTGATGCAGGCGCTGGTCGGCGGCGTGATGGCGGAGAAGGACGGTTGGCCGCTCGCCGACAAGCTGCTCTCGTCGCTCGACGCGCTGCCGGGCGCGATCGCCGACGCCGCCGTCGCCAACGAGGATCGCGCCGCGTCTGATTCGCGCGCCTATCGCAATGACAGGTCGTTCTATCACGTCGCCTCCGGCCCCGGATTCACCACGGCCTATGTGTTCGGCGTCTGCATCCTCATGGAGATGCTCTGGCTGCATTCCTATCCGATCGAAGCGGCCGAATTCTTCCACGGCCCGTTCGAGATCGTCGATCGCCAGACGCCGCTGATCCTGATCAAGGGCGAGGACCCCAGCCGCCCGCTGATGGAGCGCGTCGAACGCTTCTGCGCCACCTACGCCGAACGCGTGATGGCTTATGATTCAAAAGACTTCGCCATGACCGGAGTCGACGAAGCGATTCGCCCGATCGTTGCGCCCTATGTGCTGCAGGCGGCGTTGAAGCGCATGGCGGCGCATCTCTCGGTGCTGCACAATCAGCCGCTGACGACGCGACGCTATATGTGGAAAGTCGCCTACTGATCGGGCGCGGAGGCTCCGGTGGTGAAACTGCTCGGCCTCGGCGACAACACGGTCGACACCTATGTCGATCAGGGCCTCCAGTTTCCGGGCGGCAACGCGGTCAATGTCGCGGTACTCTCGGCCAGGCTTGGCGCTGAAGCAGGTTATCTCGGCTGTCTCGGCGGAGATGAAGCAGGCGACATTCTGCATGCGGCGCTGACGGCGGAAAAAATCGATCTCACGCGCTGCCGTCGCCGCGCCGGCGACAATGCGCGGGCGCGCATCGGTCATCGCAATGGCGACCGCTATTTCATCGGATCGCATCCCGGCGTGCGCGCGGATTATCGCTGGGAGCCAGCGGATTTCGCGTATATCGCCGGATTCGATCTTACCCACACCAGCATCTACAGCGAGCTTGACGAACCGACGCTTGCGAAGATCAAGGCGGCGGCGCCTCGCCTCTCCTTCGATTTCTCCGAGCGCTGGACAGATGCGATCCTCGCGCGCGATCTGCCGCCTCTCGACATCGCGTTTCTCTCCTCGCCGAAAATGAACGACGCCGAATGCGAGGCGCTGCTGCGCGCCAGCGCCGCGAAGGGGCCGGAGATCGTCGTGATCACCAGAGGTGAGCGCGGCGCCATTGCGATCGGACATGGTCGCATCATCGCGCAGCCCATCGTTCCCGCCGATGTCGTCGATACGCTCGGCGCCGGCGATGGATTCATCGCGGGTTTTCTCGTGAAGAGTCTATCAGGCGCGCCGCTCGAACAGGCTCTGCGCGCCGGCGCCGAATATGCGGCCGAGGTCTGCGGCCAGCAGGGCGCATTCGGTCATGGCAGGCCGTGGTCCGCAAGTGAGTCCGCGACATCTGTCGCGCGGTCGTGAACAATTTGCAGAAGGAGAGAAGAGATGAGCGAGATCATCAAGGTCAAGTCCGGCAGCAAGTTCGAAGATCTCAACAGCTATTCGCGCGTCGTTGTCGCCGGCGACATGATCTTCGTCTCCAACACCGCCGGCCGCAATTACAAGACGCGCGAGATCGCGCCTGATGCGCGCGGCCAGGCCGAGCAGGCGTTCCGCAACATCGAGGGCGCGCTCGCCGCGGTCGACGCCTCGCTGAAGGATGTGGTCGCGATCAAGGTGTTCGTGCCAGATATCGCCGACATGGCGGCGGTCGGCGAAATCGTTGGCGCGAAATTCCGCGGCATTGATCCCGCCAACACCACCACCTGCACGCCGCTCGGCCAGCCCGAGCTGAAAGTCGAGTTCGAGGTCACGGCCTACAAGAGGCGCAACGCGAGCGAGCCGGAAAAGCGCGTCCGCGTCGACCTTTCCTGAGCTACAGTCTGCGCGCCAGAGCATGGCGCGAAAAAGTGGGAACCGGTTTTTCGCAAGGAGCCATGCTCTGAGTCTTTAGAACCGATCACGTTCCCGCACTTTGATTTTTCAATCAAAGTGCGGCGTGATCTTATGAGGAGCGCGCATGCCTGACGTCATCATCATCGGCGGCGGAATCACCGGCGCCGCCGCGGCTTACGAGATCGCGCGCGCCGGCCATTCCGTCACGTTGATCGAGAAGCGCAAGCTCGCCGCCATGGCGTCGGGCTGGACGCTCGGCGGCGTCAGGCAGTCAGGACGCGATCCCGCCGAACTGCCGCTGGCGCTTGCAGCCGTCGAACGCTGGGCGGGGCTCGATGAGGAGCTTGGCGCGCCAACCGGCTATCGCCGCGGCGGCAATCTCCGCCTCGCGCGCACGCCTGAGGAAACCGATGTGATCCGCGCGCTCGTCGATGAGCAGCGCGCGAAGGGCCTGGAGCTCGATTATCTCGCTGACAACGCCGCCATCCGCGAAATCGCGCCCGCGGTGGCAGCAGACATTCTCGCGGCGTCGTTCTGTCCGACCGATGGGCACGCCGATCCCGTGGCTGCGGTGACGGCGTTCGCCGAAGCGGCGCGGCGTCATGGCGCCGAGATTCGCGAGGGCGTCCGCGCGCTCAGTCTTATCACGACAAACGGCGCGGTGACCGGCGTCGAAACCGATCACGGTCCGATCCATGCCGATCGCGTCATCGTTGCGACCGGCGTACATGCGCCGGAGCTGCTCGGCGGCGTCGGCCTCTCGCTGCCGCTGCATATCCGCATCGTCTGCGTGCTGCAGACCGTGCCGGTCGAAACGCGATTTGCGCAGGTGTTCGGCGTCGCCAACGCCGACTGCGCCGGCCGCCAGGAAATCGACGGCCGCTTTCGCGTCACCACGGGAATCGGCGAATGGCCGCACGCCGTGCCGACATGGACGGCGGATCAGCTCCAGCCATCCGCCGCGGACGTGCGCCGCCTGATCGATCTGACGACGCGCGTGCTGCCGGTGCTCGGCGAGACGGGCGTGAACCGCGTCTGGGGCGGCCTCATCGATCTCACGCCCGATGCGCTGCCGGCGATCGACGCGCGCACCGGCGTCGAGGGGCTTGTCGTCGCGGCGGGCTTCTCCGGCCACGGCTTCGGCATCGGGCCTGTGACTGGCGAAATCCTTTGCGATCTCGCTCTCGGTCGTCAGCCGCGTTTCGATCTCGCGCCCTTCCGGCTTGATCGCTTTCGCGATACAGCCGCGCCGGCCGCGCTTACGCTCCACGGGTGATGACGATGCTCGATCCCAAAGGCCGCGTCATTCTCGTGTCTGGCGCCAATCGCGGCATCGGCCGCGCTGTCGCGGACATGCTTTACGCCGAAGGCTATACGCTGAGCCTCGGCGCGCGCGATCAGGCGGCGCTGGCGCGCATCAGCGAAGGCTGGGCGCAGGAGCGCGTTCATCTCGCGCGCTATGACGCCGCAAACTGGGTGACCCATCGCGCCTGGATCGACGCTGCGGCGGCGCGCTTCGGCCGCATCGACGGGCTCATCAACAATGCCGGGATGCGCAGCTCGATGACGCTGCGCGCGCCCGATGAGAACGAACTCGATGCGATGTGGGCGACCAACTGCAAGGGGCCGCTGAACCTTATCCATTGCGCGCTGCCGCATCTCGAACAGAGCGGTTCAGGGCGCATCGTCAATGTCGCGTCCATGTCCGGCAAGCGCGTGCGCAACGACCATGTCGCCTACAACATGACGAAGTTCGCGGTCGTCGCGCTGACCCATGCGGCGCGGCGCATCGCCTGGGACAAGGGCGTGCGCGCGACAGCCGTCTGCCCGTCCTTCGTGCCGACCGACATGACCGCTGGGACGACCGCCATCGGCCGCGAGGCCATGACCCAGCCTGACGATCTCGCGCGGCTGATCGCGACCGTTGTTGCGCTGCCGAACAATGCGGCCGTGGCGGAGCTGCTGGTGAACTGCCGGCTGGAAGACATGCTGTGAGAGGAATTCCGGAAACTGGAACTGGTCGGGACGACCGATCATGCTGTTTTCGCGATGGTCCCCGGCTTGCATTTGCGGGGACTTGCGTCACACGATGAGTTGGCAAGCGTTCGAGGGGAGGAGTCCGATGGCGCGTCAATCTGGTGAACTACTGAAGGGGGCGAGGCGCGTTTCGCTCGCCGCCGCGCTGTCCATGGCCGCGGCCTTCGTCGCGACGCCGTCCTTCGCGCAGAAGACGGTGCTCAATGTCGGCATGCAGAGCTCCGACGCCGGCGTGCTCGACCCGCATCTGAATTCCGGCACGCCGGGAAAGGCGATGCTGCAATGGATGTTCAACGGTCTCGTGCGCATCAAGCCCGGCGAATTGTCGCCCGATTTCATCGAGCCCGATCTCGCCGAAAGCTGGACGTCTTCGCCCGACGGCAAGACCTGGACCTTCAACCTGCGCAAGGGCGTGCAGTGCCATCACGGCTTCGGCGAATTCACCTCCGAAGACGCGGTGTTCTCGCTGAAGCGCGCAGCGACGAAGGAAACGTCGGCCTTCTCGTCTGATTACACCGCGATCGATTCGATCGAGGCGCCGGATAAATACACGGTCAAGATCACGCTGAAGCAGGTGATCCCGAGCCTGCTTGGCATCGTGATGAATTATCACGGCGGCAACATGGTCTGTAAGAAGGCCGTGGACCAGATGGGCAATGACGGCTTCGCCAAGAAGCCCATCGGCACCGGCCCCTTCATGTTCTCGGAATATGTGCCGCAGCAATATGCGAAGGTCGTCGCCAATCCCGACTATTTCCGCGGCAAGCCTAAGCTGACGGAAATCGTCTATCGCTTCATCCCCTCGGATTCCTCGCGCGATCTCGCCTTCCAGGCGGGTGAAGTCGACATGATCCTCGGCCGGCAGGAGCAGGCCTGGGTCGATCGCATGACGGCGACGCCGGGCGTGAAGGTCGTGCCGATGGGGCCGGCTGAAATGTCGATGATCTCGCTCAATATGAGCCAGCCGCCGCTCGACAATATCAAGGTCCGGCAAGCGATCGCGCATGCGATCGACCGTAACGCGATCTGGCAGTTCCGCGGCAAGAATATCTCGCGTCCCGCCGTTTCGGTGGTGCCGTCGGGCTATACCGGCACGGACGAGAAGGCGCCGCTGCTGAACTATGATCTCGCCAAGTCGAAGGAGCTGCTGAAGGAGGCAGGCTTCCCCAATGGCGTGACGATCAAGGCGATCAACACCACGCTGCCGTCGATGCTGAGCTTCACCGAGGCGGTGCAGGCGCAGTTGAAGCGCGCCGGCATCACGCTGGAGATCCAGCCGGTGGAGCACGCCACGTTCCATCAGCAGATCCGGCAGGACCTGTCGCAGTTCGTGCATTTCCAGGCGGCGCGTTTCCCCGTCGCCGACGTTTATCTCACGCAGTTCTTTCATTCGCGTTCGATCGTGAAGACGCCAACCGCGGTGACGAATTTCTCGCACTGCAATGTCGCGGACAAGGAGATCGACGAGGCGCGCGCCGAGCCTGACAAGGCGAAGCAGCTCGCTTTGTGGAAGACGGCGCAGGAGAAGATCATCAAGGAGGTTTGCGCCATCCCCGTGAACGAGATGCTGCAGCTCTGGGCCTACAAGGACAGCCTTGATCTCGGCTATGAGCTGAAGGCTTCGCTCAATCTCGGCCCGCCGGTTCTGGAGACGACGCGCTTCACGAAATGATGCGTTTGCTTGCGCGCGATGGTGCAAGGTTAGATTCGATGCGCGTCGCACGCTCGATATGTTCCCCTCCCCCTTGCGGGGAGGGGCCAGGGGTGGGGGTGGAATTGAAACGTTCGATGCCGCCGATAAGGCGCAATCATGGCCCGACCCCCACCCCGATCGCTTCGCGATCGACCCTCCCCGCAAGGGGGAGGGTGACGCCCTCACCGACGTAAGTCAGGCCTGCGATGGGCGCATTTCTGGTCAAGCGGCTCGGCTTTGCGGTTGTCACGCTCTGGGCTGTTCTGACGCTCGTCTTCATCGTGGTCAGGATCGTCCCCGGTGATCCCGCGCAGGTGATCCTCGGCGATCAAGCTGACGCGCGCGCGATCGCAGCGATGCGGACGCGGCTCGGCCTCGATCGCTCGCTGATCGAGCAATATTGGAGCTTCCTCTCAGGCGCCGCGCAGGGCGACTGGGGCGTTTCGCTGGTGACCGGGCGGCCCGTCATCCGCGAGATTCTCGCGGTGCTGCCCTGGACGATCGAACTCACCATCGTCTCCATGGCGATCGGCGCGGTGATCGGCGTGCCGCTCGGCGTATGGGCGGCGGTCAATCGCAATCGCATTCCCGACTATGTCACGCGCATCGCTTCGCTGCTTGGGCTTTCCTTTCCGCCTTTCGTGTCGGCGATCATCCTGCTTATCCTGTTCGCCATCCAGCTGCGCTGGTTTCCCGTCATCAGCGCGCGCGCCGGCTCCTTCTCCGACTGGTTCCAGTCGATGGCGCTGCCGGCGCTCAATCTCGGCCTCATCATGGCCGCCTACATCACGCGCGTGACGCGTTCGGCGATGCTGGAAGTGCTGCAGGAGGATTATGTCCGCAGCGCCCGCGCGAAAGGCGCGCCGCATCGCGTCGTCGTGTGGCGGCACGCGCTGCGCAACGCGCTCATTCCCGTGGTGACGATCGTCGGCCTCTATTTCGGCATCCTGATCGGCAATTCCGTGCTGACCGAAATCGTGTTCAACCGGCCGGGGCTGGGCAAGCTGATCATCGGCGCGCTCAACCAGCGCGACTACACCATGCTGCAGGGCATGATGGTGATCTACACGCTGATCGTCGTGCTGGTGAACATCGCGACCGATCTCGCCTACGCCTTCATTGATCCCAGGGTGAAGCTTAAATGAGCGCGTCGATCCACGACGCCGCGCCCGCGCCGCCGTCGCGCGCCCGCTGGCTGAAAGCGACGGTCGCGGCGTTCAACGCCAACAAGACCTCATGGGTCGGACTGGTGGTTTTCGTGCTGGTGGCGCTCGCCGCAGCGTTCGCGCCGCTGCTGTCGCCGCACGATCCCCTGGAGCAGGACATCCTTTCGCGGCTGCAGCCGCCGCACGAGGATTTCTATCTCGGCTCGGATTATTTCGGCCGCGACATCCTTTCGCGGCTCCTCTACGGCGCGCGCATCTCGCTTGTCATCGGCGTCGTCTCGACGGTGATCGCCATGGTGCTGGGCTCGCTGATCGGCGTGCTCGCCGGCTGGTATGGCGGCCGCTTCGATGTGATCGTCATGCAGACGATGGACATCCTGCTGGCGTTTCCCTCGCTCATTCTCGGCCTCATTCTCGTCGCGATGCTCGGCCCCTCCATGGAGAACATCATCATCGCGATCGCGCTGACCTCGGTGCCGTCCTTTGCGCGCATTGCGCGGGCGCCGACGATTTCGGTGAAGGAGCGCGAATATATCGAGGCGGGAAGGGCGCTGGGCTTCTCCGACGTGCGCATCATGGCGCTACATATTTTCCCGAACATCTTCCCCGAGATTCTGGTGATGGCCTCGCTCTGGCTCGCTAACGCGATCCGCACAGAAGCGTCGCTCGCCTTCATCGGCCTCGGCGTGAAGCCGCCAACGCCAACCTGGGGCGGCATGATCCGGGAAGGCTTCGAGAACATCCTCGACAGCTACTGGCTCGTTCTGGCGCCGAGCCTCGCGATTCTCATCGTCGTCTTCGCGCTCAATATTCTGGGCGACGGATTGCGCGATGCGATCGATCCCAAGCTCAAGGGCGAGCGATGAGCGCGCCCGTCCTCAGCATCGAACATCTCACGACGTCGTTCCGCATCGGCGGCGAGTGGCGCGCCGCCGTCGACGACGTATCCTTTGCGATCGGACCGCGCGAGACCGTCGCGGTCGTGGGCGAATCCGGTTCGGGCAAAAGCGTCACGGCGCTGTCGATCATGCGGCTCGTATCGCCGACCAACGGAAAGATCGAGGGGCGCATTGCGCTTGAGGGACAGGATCTGGTCTCGCTGCCGGAAGCGGAGATGCGCAAGGTGCGCGGCAATCGCATCGCCATGATTTTCCAGGAGCCGATGACGAGCCTCAATCCGGTGCTGCCCGTCGGCTTCCAGATTTGCGAAGCGCTGCGCTTCCATCGCGATCTCAACGCCAGCGAAGCCGAGGCCGAAGCGCTGCGCCTGCTCGACCGCGTGCGAATCCCTGCGGCGAAGCAGCGCTTCCGCGATTATCCCCATCGTCTCTCCGGCGGCATGCGCCAGCGCGTGATGATCGCGACCGCGCTCGCCTGTCGGCCGAAACTGCTCATCGCGGATGAGCCGACCACCGCGCTTGACGTCACCATCCAGGCGCAGATTCTCGAACTGATCAAGGCGCTGCAGGACGAGGAGGGCATGTCCGTCCTTTTCATCACGCACGATATGGGCGTCGTCGCCGAGATCGCCGATCGCGTCGTGGTGATGTGGAAGGGCAAGAAGCTCGAAGAGCGTCCCTCCGCCGACATTTTCGCTGCGCCCGAGCACGCCTACACCAAGTCGCTGCTCGCGGCGGTGCCGAAGCTCGGCGAGATGAAGGGCCGCGCCCGTCCGCTGCGCTTTCCCGCCATTGATCCCGCGCGCGGCGAAATCGTCGCGCCGCCGGTCGAAGCCGCCGACACCGTGCGCGCAAGCGAAGCGCCCATCCTCAAGGTCGAGAATCTCACCACGCGTTTCGACATCAGGGGCGGCGTGCTCGGCCGCGTGAAAGGGCGCGTGCATGCGGTTGAGGATGTCTCCTTCTCGCTGCGCGCTGGCGAGACGTTGGCGCTGGTCGGCGAATCCGGCTGTGGAAAATCGACGACGGGCCGCTCGATTCTCCGGTTGATCGAGCCGACGCGCGGCGCCGTCAGCTTCGAGGGCCGCAGCGTGACCTCGCTGTCGCGCTCGGAGCTGCAGGCGGCGCGGCGGCGCATGCAGATGATTTTTCAGGACCCGTTCGCCAGTCTCAATCCGCGCAAGGCGGTGGGCGATGCGATCGCCGAACCGATTGTGGTGCATGGCCTCGCGGGAAAATCTGAAGCGCGCGAACGCGCCGGCGATCTCCTGCGCAAGGTTGGCCTCGCGCCTGAAATGGGCCAGCGCTATCCCCATGAATTCTCAGGCGGCCAGCGCCAGCGTCTTGCGATCGCGCGCGCTCTGGCGCTGTCGCCGAAGCTGATCGTCGCCGACGAAGCGGTGTCGGCGCTCGACGTGTCGATCAAGGCGCAGGTGCTCAATCTCATGCTCGACCTGCAGCAGGAGCTGGGCCTCGCCTATCTCTTCATCTCGCATGACATGGCGGCGGTGGAGCGCGTCAGCCATCGCGTCGCCGTGATGTATCTCGGCCGCATAGTCGAGATCGGGCCACGCGCGTCCGTGTTCGGCGATCCGCGCCACGCCTATACGAAGAAGCTGATGGCCGCCGTGCCGACGCCCGATCCGTCGCGCCGCGCGCTCAGGCGCGAGCTGGCGGTCGACGAAATTCCAAGCCCGATCCGACCGGCAAACTACACGCCGCCGGAGCGGCGGCTGGTCGAGGTTGGCGAAGGCCACTTCATCGAGGCCGACGACGGCCACGGAATGCGATAATTGGTATCGACCAGTTCACGTTTTCGCTTGCAGATCGCAATTTTCGGCGCAAAACTGGTATAGCCCAAGCGAGATTGCCTGGGCCTGAAGGGGGAGGTCCCGCATGTTCACTCCGTCCCGTCGCTCTCTGCTGGCAGCCGGCGCCGTTCTGCCCTTTGCGCGGCTTCCGGCGAGCGCCGCAACCGGTAAGACGCTTCGCTTCGCGCTCTCGAGTTTCCCGCCGAGCCTGCAGCCATGGCTGCATACCGGCACCGCGGCGCTCACCGTGAAGCTGCTTGTCTTCCGCGGCCTCACCGGCTTCGGCCCCGATGGCGAAGTCCGGCCGGAACTCGCGGAATCCTGGACGCAGGAAGGCGCGACGGGTTGGCGCTTCAAGCTGCGCCCCGCGACCTTCCACAATGGCGCGCCGGTCACGTCTTCCGACGTGAAGTGGACGCTTGAACAGATCGCCGCCGACAATTCGACCGCGTTCCTCAAGAATGAATTCAAGACGGTCGAGCGCATCGAGACGCCTGATGCGCAGACGGTCGTCATCACCATGAAGCAGCCGACCGCGACGTTGCCGCTGTGGCTCGCCAGTCCGCATGCGCCGATCATCGCAAAGGATTCGATCGGAAGCGGATCGCTCGGCGTCGGCGCTGGTCCCTTCGTGATGAAATCGCAGGAGCGCGGCGTCTCGATCGATGTCGCGGCCTTCGAGAAATATTACAAGCCCGGCCTGCCGAAGCTCGCCAGCATCAAGCTTATCGCCTACGCCGATGAGAATCTGCGCGTCGCGGCGTTGGAAGCCGGCGATATCGATCTCATCGAATATGTGCCGTGGCAGAACATGGCGGCGATCGAGAAAAACCCGAAACTGAAGCTGCTTTCGGCCGACGGTCCATTCATGGGCCTGAATTTCAACGGCGAGAACGGGCCCTTTAGGGATGTGCGCCTGCGGCAGGCGGTGGCGCATGCGATCCGCCGCGAAGAGATCGTGCAAGCGGCGTTCTTCGGCCGCGGCCGGCCGCTCGAAGGGATTCCGATTCCCTCCAGCAGCCCCTATTTCGACGAGGCGCGCTCGAAAACGTGGAAGTACGATCCCGATCGCGCCAAGAAGCTGATGGCGGAAGCGGGCGTCGCCAAGGGCTTTTCCTGCACGCTGCTGTCGACCGCGCAATACGGCATGCATAAATCCACCGCCGAAGTGGTGCAGGCGCATCTCGCCGAGATCGGTATCGAGGTGAAGCTGAACCTTCCGGACTGGGCGACGCGCGTCGCCATGGGCGGCAAGGGCCAGTACGAATTCTGCGTGCAGGGCACCGCCGCCGATAACAATGATCCCGATGGTCTGGGGCCCATTCTCGATGGCGAACTGCCCGCCAATATCGCGCGCAGCTATGGCATCAAGACGCCTGAGATGCATGATCTCTTCGGCAAGGGGCGCGCCGAATTCGACGTGGCGAAACGCAAGGCGATCTATGCGCAGCTCGAGAAGCTGGCGCTGGAGCAGGCGCCTTTGGTGGGCCTCGCCTGGCGCGCGCAGGGCTACGGCATGGTGAAGAACATGAACGGTTTCACCAGCATGCCCGGCGGCACGAATTTCTTCTCGGCCTATACGCTGGAATCGACCTCGCTCGACTGAGCGACGCGCTCGGTCTTTTAAGCAGGATCGTCCGGCGCGTCAGCGCCGCCGGACGATCACAAGAGCAGATCAAAATAAGGCGGTTACCTCATGGCGTGGCGCATCGGCATCGATTCCGGCGGAACCTTCACCGATGTCTGCCTCTTCGACGATGAAAGCGGACGCGTCGAAGTCTGGAAGGTGCCGTCGACGCCCGATGATCCCTCGCGCGCCATCGCGCGCGGAACCGAGGAAGGCGTCGCCCGCGTCGGCGCGTCGCCGTCTCAGGTCGCCTATTTCGGCCATGGCACTACAGTCGCGACCAATGCGCTGATCCAGCATCGCGGCGCGCGCACGGGCCTCATCACCACAGAAGGTTTTCGCGATCTCATCGAAATCGGCCGGCAAAAGCGGCCGGACCTCTATGATCTCCAGGCGGACAAGCCGCCGCCGCTCGCGACGCGCGACGTGCGCATCGGCGTCGCCGAACGGCTGCGTCATGACGGCGAGGTCGAGACGCCGCTCGACGAGAACGCCGTGCGCGAAGCCGCGCGAACGCTGAAAGCCGCCGGCGTGAAAGCAGTCGCGATCGGCTTTCTCTACGGCTTCGTGCGCTCGCAGCATGAGGAGACGGCGAAAAGGATTCTCGCCGAGGAATTTCCGGAAGCCTTCGTCTGCGCGTCGCATGAGGTGGCGCCGGAATTCCGGGAATATGAGCGCATCTCGACTGCTGTCGTGAACGCTTATCTCGGCCCGATCATGCAAAGCTATATCAGGCGTCTCGCGGACCGCCTGAAAGAGCTCGGCGTCGCGACGGTTCCGCATCTCACGCAATCCAATGGCGGTGTGATCGGCTTCGACGCCGCGGCGCGACTGCCCGTGCGCACGGTGCTGTCGGGACCGAGCACCGGCGTCGTCGCCGCTCAGGCGATCGGGAAGATGATCGGCATTCCCAATCTCATCACCTTCGACATGGGCGGCACGTCGAGCGACGTTGCGCTTCTGCAAAATGGCGAGGCCAAGCTCGCCAGCGAGGCGATCGTGCATGGCTATCCCATCAAGGCGCCGATGCTCGACATCCACACGGTCGGCGCCGGCGGCGGCTCGATCGCCCATATCGATTCCGGCGGCCTGTTGAAGGTCGGCCCAAGAAGCTGCGGCGCCGATCCCGGCCCGGTCTGCTACGATCGCGGCAACCAGGAGCCTGCGGTGACCGACGCGAATGTCGTGCTGCAGACGCTTAACCCGACGCATCTGCTCGGCGGGCGCATGAAAATCCGGCAGGACCTTTCGCGCGCCGCCATTGGCCGGATCGCTGAGAAGCTTGGGCTTGATCTCATGGCGACGGCGCAGGGCGTCATCTCGGTTGTGACAGCCAATATGGCGAAGGCGATCCGCGTGATCAGCGTGCAGCGCGGCCATGATCCGCGCGACTATGCGCTGATGGCGTTTGGCGGCGCCGGCCCGCTGCATGCGGCGCGGCTGGCGCGCGAGCTCGACATCAAGCGCATCGTGGTGCCGCGCAATCCCGGCATCGGCTGTGCGCTCGGGCTTCTGCTGACCGATCTGCGCGCGAATTTCGCGACGACGCGACTGATGAAGCTTGGCGTCGATATGGCGCCCGAGATTGCGACGATCTTCGACGGGTTGGCCGCACAGGCGGAACGCTGGTTCGCCGAGGAGCATGTCGAAAAGAGCGACCGGAAGGTCCGGCGCACGGTCGATATGCGCTATCACGGCCAGAATTACGAGTTGGCGATCGACGTGCCCGACGGTCCGATCACCGCGGCGACGCTTGAGAGGCTGGCGGAAGGCTTCGCGGCTGCGCATCGCCGCATGTATGGTTTCGTCGCCGAGGGCGAGGACGTGCAGCTCGTGACGTTCCGCGTTGAGGCGATCGGCTTCACGCCGAAGGCGGAATTCAAGCCGCAGCCTGATGCGGGCCCTGACGCAAGCGGCGCCATCGTCGGCTCGCGCGAGGTCTGGTTCCCTGAAACCGGCGGCTTCGTCGCCTGTCCGGTTTACGATCGCGAGAAACTCAAGTCGGGCAATCGTTTCTCAGGGCCGGCGATCGTCGAGCAGATGGACGCGACGACGGTGCTGCTGCCTGGAATGACCGCGACAGTCGAGCCCTATCTCAATCTGATTCTGGAGACGGCGTGATGAGCGCAGCGACTCGCGACAATGCAATCGCCATCGATCCCATCACGGTCGAGGTGATCGGCAGCGCCTTCTCCTCGATCACGGAAGAGATGGGCGAGGCGCTCGTGCGCGCAAGCTATTCCACCAACATCAAGGAGCGGCGCGATTGCTCGACGGCTTTGTTCGATCTCTCGGGATCGACGCTGTGTCAGGCCGAGCATATCCCGATGCATCTCGGCAGCTTCATCGGCATCATCCCGCACATCCTGAAGCGGCATAAGGTCGAGGAGATGCGGCCGGGCGACGTGTTCGTCGGCAACGACGCCTATGAGGGCGGCGGCACGCATTTGCCCGACATCGTTCTCGCCGAACCGATCTTCTATCAGGGAAGCATGGTGGCGTGGGCCGTCAATACGGCGCATCACGCCGACTTCGCCGATCGCGGCCACGCCCATATTTTTCAGGAAGGCATTCGCATTCCGCCGATCCGGCTCTATCGCGCCGGCGAATTGCAGAACGACATGCAGGAATTGATCCTGCTGAATTGTCAGGTGCCGCGCGAACGCCTGTCCGATCTGCGCGCGCAGATGGCGGCGAACCGGCTTGGCGTCGAGCGCGTCACGGCGCTCTGCGCGAAATATGGTCGGGACACGGTGCTCGCGGCGGGCGTCGCGTTGCAGGACTATGCCGAGCGCAAGATGCGCGCCGGCATCGCCGCGATTCCCGATGGCGTCTACACGTTCGAAGATCTGTTTGACGGTCCCGAGATCGACGAGGAGTTCAAATTCTCCGTCGCCATTGCCATCGACGGCGACAATATGCGCCTGCATTTCGACAGCCCACGGCAGGCGCGCGCCGGATTCAACATGGTCTATACGGCGTTGCTGTCGACTGTTTATTACGCGGTGAAGACGGTGGTCGATCCCACCATCCCGCCGAATTCCGGTCTCGCGCGGCCGCTCACGGTGACGGCGCCCGCCGGCACGATCCTGAATTGCGTCGCGCCGGCGGCGGTGAACGGCCGCATCGCGCCCTGTCAGCGCGTGGTCGATCTCATCCATGGCGCGCTCGCGAAGATCATCCCCGATCGCGTCATCGCCGCCTGCAACGGCTCGGTCGCGTCGGCGACTTTCGTCGGCGAGCAGCCGGGAACAGGCGCGCCCTGGGTCTATCTCGAGACGATCGGTGGCGGCTCCGGCGCGCGCGCGACGAAGGATGGTCTCGACGGCGTGCATGTTCACATGACCAACACGTCGAACCTGCCGGCCGAGGCGCTGGAGGTCGAATATCCGCTGACGCTGTTGCGCTACGAACTTGTCGATGGATCAGGCGGTCGTGGACGTCAGCGCGGCGGCATGGGGCTCAGGCGCGTCTATCGCGCCGAAGCGCATTGCCGTGTGGAGGTGGATTGCTCGCGTCTGAAGTCGAAACCGTGGGGTGTGGCGGGCGGCGAAGCCGGCGCCAGCGGCGCATTCGGTTTTGGCGAAGGCGTGAAGCCGTTTCATCGCGGCGCCGGCGTGCTCGAAAAGGGCGAGATCGTCGAGATCATCACGCCCGGCGCCGGCGGCTATGGCCCGGCGGCCGAACGCAGCGCTGAAGCGATGGCGCGAGATCGGGCCGAGGGGCGTGTGAGGGGCTAAACACTTCGAGCATTTCTCTTTTGCGATGATTCAAGGTTTCGTCATGGCCGGACTTGTTCCGGCCATCCACGTCTTTTTAATTGGCGACAAGACGTTGATGCGCGGAACAAGTCCGCGCATGACGCTTCTCCGATGACGACGTCAGACCCGGAAACGCTCCAAACGCGCAGCGCTATTCGCCGCGCTTCAGCGCGTCGGCCATCTTCTCCGCGATCATCACTGTCGTGAGATGGGTGTTGGCGCGCGGAACCTCGGGCATGATCGAGGCGTCGATCACGCGCAGGCCCGTGCAGCCGATGACGCGGCAGGAGGGATCGACGACGGAGCGCGGATCGTCCGCCGCGCCCATGCGGCAGGTTCCGCTGGCGTGCTGTGCGTCGGCGACTTCCGACAGCATCCAGTTATCGAGCGCTGCGCCGCCAAGCTCATCTTCGATCGAGCGCCCGGTCATCCCGTATTCGACGCGCGTCGTCGCTGTTTTCAAGGCGGGCTGCAATGAAATCTCGCGCAGGCGACGCACGCCGTCACGCATGCGCAGGAGATCGCGCTCGTCGGTCAGCATGCGCTCATGCACGTCAGGATCGGCGGCGGGGTCCGTGCTCGTGATGCGCACATATCCCTGGCTGAAGGCCTGATAGACCGAGACGATGATGCGGGCGCGCGCGAGATCGCCTTCGCGCTCCGGGCGAAGATTGAAGGCGATCATGATCATGTCGTTCTCGCCGGCGCCGGCGAGGCCGGAAGAATAGCGCAGGCAGCAATTGGTGTGGCGATGCATGCGCGTGTTGACGCGCGCCTCGTCGCCGAGATCAAGCATGAAGCCAAGCGCGGGATGATCGAGGAGATTTTTGCCGACCGGCAGATCGGCGCGAACGGAGATGCCGAATTTTTCGAGCAGCGCGCGCGGGCCGACGCCGGAGCGCTGCAGAATCAGAGGCGAATGGATCGCGCCGGCGGACAGGATCACTTCGCGCGTCGCGCGAAACGCGCGCGCTTCGCCTTTCACAAGCGCCGAGACGCCGCTGACATGCGGACGGTTGCCTTCGAAGGTGAGC
Organism: Terrirubrum flagellatum; assembly: GCF_022059845.1. Lineage (GTDB taxonomy): Bacteria > Pseudomonadota > Alphaproteobacteria > Rhizobiales > Beijerinckiaceae > Terrirubrum > Terrirubrum flagellatum. The sequence goes on from NZ_CP091854.1 coordinate 135,512, forward strand.
GTATCAACGAGCGCGTCTCCCACGATGGTGAGATTGGCGCGGCCGCGCGCCGGCTCGAGATAGCCGTCATTGGTGGAGATGCGCAGGCCCGCCCGGCTGTTGATCGCGTAAGGCGAAACGCCTGTGCCCTCAGGCGCGTTGTGATCGTCGCACCAGCCATAATCGAGGCCGAGCGCGGCGTTCATCAACGCGCGATCGACATGGCCCCAATCCTCGACGGCGGCGCGGAACACGGGGATCGGCCCCTCCTTGCCGTGATAGGGCCTGTCGCCGAAATTCTCATCGGTCTCGAGTTTGTTGAAATAGGGCAGCACATCGCTCCAACCCCAGCCGGCGCAGCCTGCGGCGACCCAGCGCGCGAAATCGTCGGGAATGGCGCGGATCGCGATCTGGCCATTGATGGTTGAGGAGCCGCCCATGGCGCGGCCGCGCCAGAGCAGCTTCGGCTCCTGCCTGTCGGTGCGGCGCGCGAGCAGCGTCGGCCAGCGGAAATCATCATCCGCGATGGCGCGCATCGGGTTCGGGATGCGGATATGGTCGGGCGTCTCCGCCGTGCGGATGTCGCGGCCGGCTTCGAGCAGGAGCACGCGCGTTGAGGGATCTTCGCTCAGACGCGCCGCCAGCGCGGCGCCGGCGGAACCCGCGCCGATGATGATGTAGTCAAATTCGTCGGCCGCCATTTTCGATCCCGCGCCATCGCCGCAATCCCCTGCGCGGCTTGTTCTTCCTCGCCGATCGCAATGCGCGCGTCATCCCTCGAACCGCACGGCTGATCGCCATCGAACGCAAGGCTTGGTTCCGGTTTGCGGGAAACGTGGCGACGATGCACTCGATTGAAGCGGATGAACTCGGGGACGGGCGATGATCGCTCGCAGTTTGAACATGGCCGCCACGGCGCGCAGCCATTGATTGCCGCAGACGCAGGCGAAGAATGTCGCCGCGATCCGAGCGGGTTGGGGCTCTTCCGCCACCGGGAGCGGCGTGATATTGTCTTACCAGATTGCGATCGATAAGGGATCAACCAGAAATGGCGGCCCGGGCGAAGCTCTCGGCGAAATTCCAGATCAGCATCCCCAAGGAGGTGCGAATCGCCCAGGAATGGCGGGCGGGACAGGAATTCGTCTTCATCCCGAAGGGCAAGGGCGTGATGGTCATGCCGGCGCCGAAGCTCGACGAGCTCAGAGGGATCGCTCGCGGGGCGGATGCGCGCGGCTATCGCGATCGCAAGGATCGTGTTTGAAGCGGGTTGTCGACACCTCGGCCTGGATCGAGTGGTTGCGGGACGGCGCTGCGGCCGAGACGCTGAAGGCGCATTGGCCGGAGCCGGCCGAGACCATCGTTCCCACGCTCGTGCAATTCGAGCTTGCGAAATGGCTCATGCGCGAAGTGTCGGAAGAGGCGGCTGATCAGGCGATCGCGCATACCGAGCGCTGCATCGTCGCGCCGCTCGACACGCGGATCGCGCTGCGGGCTGCCGATCTCTCCGGCGCTCACAAGCTCGCGGCCGCCGATGCGATCATCTACGCCACAGCGCTGGAGCAGGGCGCGGACTGCCTGACCTGCGACGCGCATTTCGAGCGGCTGGAGAATGTCCTGTTCGTCCGGAAGCCGCGCGACTGAAATTTCTTCTTCCCTCCGCGTTGCGCGCATGGCAGGCGCCGGCGTCATACCGGGTCCGGGACTTGCATCGGTCGCGCAACATTCCTTTTCTGTCCGTCGCCAGATGACAAATTCAACTCTTCCACGCCGCCTCGGCTTTTTCACCCGCCTGCTCGATGATGTCGGGCCGGGCGAGCGCTATCGGCTCGCGGCGGCGCAGATCGCGCATGCCGAGCGCTTTGGATTTGATTCCGCCTGGATCGCGCAGCATCACTTTCATGAAGCGGAAGGCGGCTTGCCCTCGCCCTTCGCATTCCTTGGCTATGTCGCCGCGCGCACCTCGCGCATCCGGCTTGGCACGGGCATCGTCACGCTGCCGCTCGAACTCGCCGTGCGCGTCGCCGAAGATGCGGCGGTGCTCGATCTCCTCTGCGAGGGCCGCTTCGAGTTGGGCGTCGGCACCGGCGGCAATCCGACGGCGTTCGCGGCGTTTGGTCTCGACAGCGACGCGCGCTCCGAGATTTTCGCGCGCAATGTCGCGGTGCTGCGCAAGGCGCTGAAGGGCGAAGCGCTCGATGGCGGCGATATGATCTATCCCGCGCGGCCCGAGCTGGCGGAGCGCATCTGGCAAGCGACATTCTCCGTCAGCGGCGGCGAGCGCGCGGGCAAGGCGGGCGACGGGCTACTGCTGTCGCGCACGCAGCCGCGATCAAAGGACAATCCCGACGCGACGCTGGCCGAAATTCAGCATCCCATCATCGACGCCTATATGGCGGCGCTGCCGCCGGGTCGCGGCCCGCGCATCCTGGGATCACGCACGCTCTATGTCTCTGAGAATCGCGAGGAGGCGATGCGCTTCGCCGATATCGGTCTGCGCCGCCAGCTCGACAAGGCGATCGCCGCCGGCCACGCGCCGCCGGGCGATCGACTTGAAGACATGATCAAGGCGTTCGACGTGCATGTGGGAACGCCTGACGATGTGATCGCGTCGCTGAATGCGGATTCGACGTTGGCGCGCGTCACCGATCTCGTCTTCCAGGCGCATTCCGTCGATCCGCCGCACCCCTATATCCTGCGTTCGATCGAACTGATCGCAGAGAAAGTGGCGCCGGCGCTCGGCTGGTCGCCGGCTTCGACATCCGCGCCGCGTGTCGCGCTGGTGCGATAAGTCCGCGTTGCAATTCAAATCCGGAGCGTTCGCCCATGAATGCGATTCCAGACGACGTGATCGATCATCTCGCCGGCGTCGCGCCGGGCTCGTCGCTCGACGAGATTCGCTCGCGCCGCGCGCAGGCGCGCGAGAATGCGCAGAAGAGTTTTCTCGCTTTGTTCGCACCTGACACGTTCGATGAGATGTCGGCTCAGGAGCGCTATGCGGTTGCCTTGTTCGTCTCCGCTGTTCATGGCGCGGCGAAGCCCGCGGGATTCTATGGCGCGGGCCTGGCGAAGTCAGGCGCGTCGCCCGCGCTGGCGCAAGCGGTTTCCAGCGAAGCCGCGAAAGGGAAAACAAGCGGTCCCTATGGCGCCTATCCCGCGGGACCGCTCAGCGCTGAGGATAAAAAGGGTCTGATCTATCGCGCAAGCGATGGAGCGCGCACGGCGCTTGGGCTGCGACTCGCCGCCGCGCTCGAACATGCGCATCTCCTCGTGTTTCGCCCGCGCGATGCAAATCCCGACGTATTGCAGGCGCTTCTCGATGCGGGCTGGTCGAGCACGGGCATCGTCACCCTGTCACAGCTCGTCGCGTTTCTCGCTTTCCAGATCAGGGTGGTCGCAGGATTGCAGATTCTCGGCGCGCGCACAGGCGCGGCCGGCAAGGCGGCGTGAGGGAGAGCATCATGAGCGAGACGGTCATCCGCCACAACGACAACAAGGAGCCGAACGCCTTCACGCAGGCCGAGCTCGACTGGCTGCCCTGGCTCGAGCCCTTTCCGGAGGCGGATTTCACCGAACGCCACTGGGCCGGGCTTGTCGATCCCGCGCGCATCAAGTCGCCTTACTTCAGGCTGCTGGCGCGCGATCCAGACATTCTCGGCGCGCGCACGAAGACCGACAAGGATATCTTCTACAACACCGTGAATGGATTGCCGCGCGCCGAGCGCGAGCTCGCCGCGGCTGCGGCGTCGCGCCTCAACGGCTGCATCTATTGCGCCTCGGTGCATGCGCGCTTCGCCACCGTGCATTCCAAGAGGAAGGAGGATGTGCAGCGGCTGCTCGACGAAGGCGTCGGCGTCGACATCGATCCGCGCTGGAATGCGGTGATCGCGGCCTCGGTCGCGCTGACCGAGACGCCTGTCGCGTTTGATTCGACTCATATCGACCGGCTGCGCGAAGCCGGCCTCGACGACGCCGAAATCGTCGACGTCATCAACGGCGCCGCCTTCTTCAATTGGGCGAATCGATTGATGCTGTCACTCGGCGAGCCGAGCGCGTCTGCGAAAGCATAGCAATCGGGTCGAACTGCACATAACCATGTGCGAAGCGTCCCGATCTGAATCACTCCTGACGCTTCATAAACCGCAGCGGCGGCTCGTGCTTTCGTTTCCTGTCCCCGTCGCCTAGAACTAGCCAATCTGCAGCCTGGGGGTGGGCGCTGAAAGGACGGGTGGATGCGCGTGAGGCAGGGCGGCCGGCGACGGGCGCGCCAACTGCTGGTTTGCGTTTCGGTGTGGGCCGTGGCTGGCGCCGGGAGCGCGCGCGCGTTCGATTTCTTCGGCTGGTTCAGCGAAAAGCCGCCGCAACCGACCGCCACCACTCTTCCCTATGAATTGAAGATCGAAGGCCTCGACGCGGATAAATCCGCCGCGGCCGCGATCAACGACGTCTCTGTTCTCTATCGCCTGCGCAATGAGCCGCCGCAGAATGGCGATGAGCTGGCGCGTCGGGCCGAGAGCGATCTGCCGCGCATCGTCGATGCGATGTGGGGCGCGGGCTACTATGCCGCGAAGGCGTCGATCCGCGTCGCCGGCCAGCCGCTGACCCTGCAGAGCCCGGCGACCTCGGCGGCGCGCAGCGCCGCCGACAGGCTCAAAGGTCGCGCGGCCGTTCCCGTGGAGATCGTGGTCGAGCCCGGGCCGCTCTATCGCTTCAGCCGCATCGAGGTGGTGGAGAGTAGCGGCCGCGGCTTCGACGCGGCCGTGCTTCCCGAGCGTGTGATTTCGCTGAAGCGCGACGATCCCGCGCGCACCGCAAGCCTGCTCGAAGCGACGGCGCAATTGTCAGATCATTTTCGCGATCGCGGCCATCCCTTCGTGAAGGTCGAGCGGCGCACGCCCGTGATCGATCATCGCAAGCAGACTGTCGATGTCGCGCTCGTGGTCGCGCCAGGTCCGGTCGCGGGCCTCGGCCGCATCGATGTTGTCGGCACGAAGGACGTCGATCCCGCTGTCGTGCGCTCCTTCATCTATGCGGAGCCGGGCGATCCCTATTCGCCCCGCGCGCTCGCCGCCATTCGCAAGTCGGTGACGAAGATCGAGGCGATCGGTTCGGCGCGCGTGCGCGAGGGAACATCGCTCGACGCCAACGGCAATCTGCCGCTGACGCTCGATGTGACCGAGCGCCTGCCGCGCGTGATCGGCGGCTCGGTGCGCTATTCCACCGTCGATGGTCCTGCGCTGAAAGCCTACTGGGCTCATCGCAATCTCTTCGGCGGCGCCGAGCGGTTGAGAATCGACGCCGATCTTTTCTACAATTCCGTCGACCAGCCCTGGTCGACCGAAAAGAGAAACAAGAATTTCGATTTCAAGAATCTTGGCGGGAGACTCTCCGCATCATTCCTCAAGCCGGCGCTTGGCGGAACGCGTAACGATCTGCTGATCGACGTCTATGGCCAGCGCGAAAGCACCGATTTCTACACCAGCAAGCTCGTCAATGCGACGGCGGCGATCCGCCATCGTTTCACCGACAGCTTCTCGATTCAGGGCGGCGTCGAAGGCGAGATCGGGCAATCGATCGATCCCTTGGGCAAGCTGAATTACGGACTTATTGGCCTGCCTGTATCGGTGACCTACGATTCGACCGATCGTCCGCTCGATCCGACGCGCGGGATCAAGGTGACAGCCTCGCTCGCGCCCTATCACGGCTTTCGCGACGCGCCGACTTTCTTCGGCGTCGGCCGCGCGCAGGCCTCGACCTACTACGCGCTCGATGAGGCCGCGCGCTACATCATCGCGGCGCGCGTCGGATTCGGATCGATCGTCGGCGGCGATCTCGCGGAGATTCCGGCGACGCGGCGCTTCTATGCCGGCGGCGGCGGCTCCGTGCGCGGCTTCGAATATAAGAGCCTCGGGCCGCGCGATCCGCGCGGTTACGTCATCGGCGGCAGGAGCCTGATCGAAGGCTCGCTCGAGGCGCGCATCAAGATCACCGACACGATCGGCTTCGTGCCTTTCATCGACGCCGGACAGGCTTACGCCTCTTCGTTGCCCGACGGATCGGAGCGCCTGCGGTTCGCAGCGGGACTTGGATTGCGTTATTACACGTCGATCGGTCCCATTCGTGTCGATGTGGCGACACCGCTTGATCGCCGCGGCGGCGAGCGGCCCTATGCGATCTATGTCAGCCTGGGGCAGTCTTTCTGATGCGGCGCGCGATTCTTCCTGTCGCGCGGGACGCGCTCTCAGGCCGCCTCGGACGGCAGCGCCACGCGGCCGATTTCGGCCAGCACCTTGATGTCGCGCGCGCCGTGGCGGAATGCCTCGAAGATGGCGAGCGCGGCTTCGCGACGCTCGGCCTCGCTGATGTCGAGACCGCGGCAGGCGCGATCGAACGCCGACTGCATGATCGCCAGATCTTCTGGCGTGAATTCCACGCCGGAATCCCGGATGAGAGACTTCATGACCCTCTCCTGTTTTCTGGACGCGGCAAGCCTGACCTTTGCAAGCGGCAAAATTTTGGCGCCGGCTATCGCGCCGACAGCACCCGGATGCGGTTGGCGAGATCGCCATCGACGGGCTGCGCGCGCGTTGTCGCCGCGGCGCCGCCAAGCGCCTCGTTCGGAGCCTGCCTGCGCAGAACGATCTTCTCTTCATCGACATGCTCGGTGAAAAATCCAAACGCTTCGACTGCGTATAACAGGCCGGATTCGTCGTTTGGAATTTCGATGCGGGAGCCGATGCGCTGCGGAAGCAAGGTCGATAGCATGGGGCGCTCCAGTTTCGTTGGCGTGCTTTCCCCAGCGAGCGCGGCGACAATAAGGAGCGCGTTTGAAACATTTGCGACGCGCTCGCGACGGGAGACTCATCGTCGCGAGCATGAATTATTTTTAACGAGAACGGGCTTGAATTTCCGCGCGCGGCGCCAGAGGCCGCACAAAGGTCATGTTCGCGTTGACCATGCAATGCTGGCGCCGCGCGAGATATTGCAACGCAGCAAGCGGGCGCGGGGCGCAAATGTGCGCGATGCTGCTGCGGAGGCGGCGAATGGCTGAATTCGCGCGACATTCGGGAGTGCGGATTTTTGTCGCGGCGTTTGCGATCGGCGCGATGTTCACGCTCGGTTCGCCTGCGCGCGCGCAGCAGCAGGAGGATCAGGGCGTTCTCGCGAGCTTCATTTCGAACGTGCTCTCGACGCCAACATCTCGCGTCTCGATCGGTTCGGTCGAAGGTCCGTTGTCGTCGGATGCGACTATTCGCAACGTGACTGTCGCCGATGCGCAGGGGACGTTTCTGCGCATCGATGCGATTCGCATCATCTGGCGAAGAGCTGCACTGCTCTCTCGCCGCATCGAGATTCAGAATCTTGAGATCGGCAAGATCGAACTGTCGCGCCGTCCGGCGCCGCCAGACGCCGCGCAGGCGCAAGCGGCCGCATCGAGCGGGCCGATTCTGCCGGAATTGCCGCTCAAGGTCGAAGTCGGGAAATTCACGCTGAAGGAGCTTGCGCTTGGCGAGTCGGTGATTGGCGTCGCGGCGCGATTGGGCGCCGAAGGCAAGGCTTCTCTTGGCGCGCCGTCGGAGGGCCTGCAGGCGACGCTCGATGTGAAGCGCCTCGACGCAGCCGGACAGTCCTCGCTGCGCCTCACCTTCGCGCCGGCGACGACACAGCTTGATCTCGCGATGAAGCATGACGAGCCTGCGGGCGGCCTCGTCGCGCGTCTTGCGAACCTGCCGGGTCTGCCGCCGGTGAAGCTCGATCTCGACGGCGCCGGCAAGCTCGACGACTGGCGCGCGCGTCTGAATTTCGATGCGGGCGCCGGGATTGACGCGCGCGGCGAAGCGCGGCTGGCGCGCGCCGGCGCGCTGCGCCGGCTGATGCTCAACATGAATGCGCATGTCGAGCCGCTGTTGCCGCCGGCGGCCGCGACAATTTTCGCCGGCGCGGTGTCGCTGACCGGCGGCGCGGTGTTCGGCGACGATGGCGGCTATGGCATCGAGAATATTCGGCTCGCGTCCGAGATCGCGGAACTCACTCTCGCAGGCCGCCTTGGCGCAGACCGCATGCTCGATGTGACGGCGAAGGCGCGCGCGCTGCCGAACGCCGGCGGCGCGACGCGCAAGGGCGAGGCGAGTCTTGCGCAACTGACATTCGATGCGACGGCGAAAGGTCCGCTGACCGCGCCGCAGGTGGATGGCAAACTCGATCTGCGCGATCTCTCCGCGCCGACAGTGAAACTCGCCTCGCTCAATGCGACGCTCGCCGTCGATCCCGTTCGCGATGCGCCGGCGCCGCGTTACCGGCTCAGCGCCGACGGCAAGGCGGAAGGTTTCGCGCTCGCGGATCGCGGCCTGTCCAAGGCGATTGGATCGTCGGGAACGCTTGTCGTCCGCGGCGTGATCGACGACAAGGGCGTCGCCGATTTCACCGATGCGCGCATCGCCTCGACCAATCTCGCTTTCTCCTATGTCGGCCGCGCCGGAGCTTCGGTGCTCGATGGCCGCGCGCGCGGCGAAATCATGAAGCTGTCTGCGCTCTCCACCCTCGTCGGCCGCGCGCTCAGCGGCCGCGCGGCGCTGCAGATCGCGCTGAAAGGCGATCCCTCGCGCTCCGCCGTCGAAGCGGTGCTCGACGGCGCGGCGACCGATCTCGCGCTTGGCGATGCGATCGCGGATCGCCTCACTGGCAAGCGGCTCGCCTTTTCCGGCAAGGCGACGACGCAACCTGGCGCCATGCTGCTCGATCAGGTCGCGGCGCGCGGTCAGTTCATTGTCGCCTCGCTTAGTGGCCGCGTCGCAGCCGACAATCTCGGCCTCGCCGCCGATCTCTCGCTCGGCGATCTCGCGAAACTCGATCTGCGCCTTGTCGGCGCCGCGCGCGTCGAGACGAAGCTCACGGGGCCGGCGAGCGATCCCGCCGTCAATCTGCGCGCCACCTCGACCAATCTGCGCGCCATGGATCGGCCGATCCGCGATCTCATGCTGACCCTCGACGGCTCGCGCATGGGAACCGCGCCTGACATCGCGCTTAATGCGCGCGGCGATGTCGACGGCAAGGCGCTTGCCGCAGACGTGAAGGCGGCGATGAAGGATGGCGGCTGGACGCTCAGCGCGCTCGCCGCGCGTCTCGGCTCGGTCAGCGCGAACGGTGAAGGCTCCCTGAGCGCCGCAGGACTTGCGACAGGCAAGCTGACGATCGCCGCCGGAGATCTCAATGATCTCTCGCCGCTCGTTCTGACGCCGCTGCGCGGCGGCCTCGATGCGTCGCTCATCGCCGATGCCCGCGATGGCCGGCAGAATATCGCGCTCGACGCGAACGGGCGGCGGCTCGCGGCTGGCGCCGCGACGCTTGAATCGCTGAAGGCCAATCTGCGCGCCGAGGATGTGTTCGCGCGCATAACAGTCAATGGCGACGCGACTGTGGACAAGCTTGTGGCGGGCGGCGAGACGGTCGAGCGCATCGCGCTCAATGCGCGCGGCGCGCCCGACGCGACGGCGCTGTCGCTGTCGGCGCAGGCGCGCGGATTCAATTTCGCGACTGCGGGCCGGCTTATTCCTTCACAACCGACGCGCTTCGATCTCGCCTCCTTCTCAGCCGTGCGTGGCGCGGCGCGCATTGCGCTGACGTCGCCATCAACTCTGCTCATCGAGAATGGCGGCGTGCGCACCGAGCGACTCGCGCTGTCTGCGTTGGGCGGCGATATCGAGATCAAGGGCCGCGTCGCTTCCGACCTCGATCTCGCGATCGACGTGCGTCGCCTGCCGCTGTCGGCCGCCGATGTGTTCGCGCCGGGAACGGGATTGCAGGGCGTGCTCGACGCGCGCGCGACGCTGAAAGGCGCCGCGGCCGCGCCGCAGGGGCCATTCGAGGTTGCGATCAAAAGCTTAAGCGCGCCGCAGACGCGGAGCGCGAGCCTGCCGCCGCTCGATGTCACGGCGAAGGGTGAAGCGCGCGGCGATCGCGCCAGCGTGAATGCGCGCATCGCGGGCGGTCGCGCGCTGTCGTTCGAGATCGACGGCTCGGCGCCGCTCACCGCGACAGGCGCGTTTGATCTGCGCGCGCGGGGCAATGTCGATGCGGGCCTCGGCAACTCGATGCTGGCGGGCAGCGGCCAGCGCGTCGCCGGCCGCATCGCGATCGATGGCGCGCTGCGCGGGACGCGCGCGCGGCCTGACGTGCAGGGCAGTGCGACGTTGAACGGTGGTTCCTTCTCCGATCCGCTCAATGGCGTCGCCTTCACCAATATCGAGGGGCGCGTCACCGGCCGCGGCGACGCCATCGCCGTCGAACGGCTCACCGCGAAAGCGAAGAATGGCGGGACCGTCAGCGCCTCGGGCCGCGTCATCGCCGACGCCGATCGCGGCTTTCCCGCCGATATCAAAATCGCCTCGAACGAGGCCGAGCTTGTCTCAAGCGATCTCGCGTCGCTGATCGCCAATCTCAATCTCACGGTGTCCGGGCCGCTGGCGTCAGCGCCGCGCATCGGCGGCCGCATCGATGTGCGCACGCTCGAAATCCGCGTGCCGGACCGCCTGCCGAGCGCTGCCGAGCCGCTGCGCGACGCGAAGCATATTGCGCCGCCGCCGCAGACGCGCGCGCGCCTCGCGCAGATCGCGCGCCAGAAGGCGTCCGCGAAGCGGCGCGGCGGCGCGCCGTTCAACGCCGCGCTCGATCTCGCCATCAGCGCGCCGGGCCGCGTCTTCGTGCGCGGACGGGGACTTGATGCGGAGCTCGGCGGCGACATCAGGCTCAGCGGTTCGTCGCGCGAGCCGCGCGCGATCGGCGCCTTCGAGATGCGGCGCGGCCGCCTTTCGATTCTCACGCAACGGCTCGATTTCACCCGCGGCCGCCTGACATTCTCCGGCGATGTGATTCCCGATCTCGATTTCGTTGCGGAAACGCGCGCCGCCGATGTCACCGCGCGCGTGGCGGTGACGGGCCGCGCCAGCGAGCCGCAATTCGCGCTCTCCTCCACGCCTGATCTGCCGCAGGATGAGGTGCTGTCGCGGCTTCTGTTCGCGCGCGCTTCCGGCGGCTTGTCGCCTTTCCAGGCGGTTCAGCTCGCGCAGGCGGTGGCGCAATTGTCAGGCGCCGCGGGCGGACCTGACGTGTTCGAGCAGACGCGCCGCGCGCTCGGCGTCGATGATCTCGATGTCGGCATGAGTTCGAGCGGCGGGCCAACAGTCGGCGTGTCGCGCGCCATCAGCGATCGTGTTCGCGTCGGCGTGAAGGCGGGAACCAAACCGGAGAACAGCGCTGTTGGCGCCGACATCGATCTCATGCGCAATTTCAAGGTGCAGACCGAGATCGGCGCCGATGGTCGCGCGGCTGCGGGCGTCGGCTACGAGCTTGAATATTAGATCGCGCCCCAGCCGCCATCGACGGGAATGGTCGCGCCATTGATGTAGCGGCCCTCATGCGAGCAGAGCAGCAGGCAGGCGCCGACGATGTCGTCGGCCTCGCCGAGACGACGCGCCGGTATCATCGCTTCGACGCGGGCGCGCACATCGCCTTCGCCAAGCACATGGGCGTTGCGATTGGTGAGGATCGCGCCCGGCGCGATGTTGTTGATGGTGACGCCATGGGCGACGACCTGCTTCGCAAGGTTCCTCGCCAGGTTGGTCTGCGCTGACTTCAGCGCGGCATAGACCATCAGCTCGAAATGCGGCTTCTCCTCCTGGATGCTGCCGATGGTGACGACGCGGCCCCAGCCGCGCTCCATCATCGAGGGAACAGCCGCCTGCAAGAGCGACAGCGTGGAGCGGAAATTGATCGTCACCTGCGCGTCGAACGAGGCGGTGTCGACATCGAGCCAGTTTTCGCGATTCTCGATCGAAGCGCTGATGACGAGAATATCAGGCGCGCCAAGCTTCTCCGTCACCTCGCGCACCAGCTTTTTCGGCGCGGAGACATCCATGAAATCGGCGAAGAAAGGCTCGGCCCGCACGCCCAACGCGCGAGCGTCTTTCAAGGTTTGTTCGGCGTCGGCGCTCGGCTTCACGTCATGGATCGCGACGGACGCGCCGCGCTCCGCCAGCGCCAGCGTCATGGCGCGTCCGATGGCGCGCGCCGAGCCGGTGACGAGCGCGACGCGCCCGCTCATATCGAAAGGCGTTGGCATGATCAGGCCTTGAGATGCAGGGTCACGAGAATGGTGAGCGCAGCCCCTTCTGGCAAGTCGGCCGCGACGCGCAGCCAGTTGCCGAAATGCTTGACGCGCGCAACCGCGATCTCGTCGGTCTTCACGGGCAGTCGCATGGTCGAACCTTCGGCGATCCAGCGCATGCCGTCCGGCGAGATTTCGACGCGCGCTTCGCCGGGCGACCCCTTCGCATCTTTCAAAGCCCGCACGAAGATCACCGCTTCCTTCGCCCATCCGGCTTCATAGGGCTCGGTTGCGGACGATCCCGTCCATGCGTCATTGCGCGAGATGACCGCGGTCTGGCTTTCGTTGATCATCAGAAATCTCCGGAGAGGCAGACGGAATCGATGTAGAGGAAGGCGCGCTTGTCGACGTCGGTCTCCGCGAAGAAGCAGAGATTGAGCATGCACCAGAGATTGCGCATGCCTGGAATGCGGATCGAGTCGATTCCCGTGAGATCGTAGACGCGGTCGTTGCACTGGAAGCACTGGAGCTGCATCGCCTCGAGATCGAAGTCGAGTCTGGCATAGTGCCAGTTTATCTTGGTCGGAATCTCATTGTAGCAGAGCTTCTGCGTCGCGCCCGGAATGTCCTCCCAGTCCTGCGGCGCGAGATGATAGTGGCTGACGGTCTTGTTCTCCGTGCCAAGCGGCTTGAACTCGGTGGTGCGGCGCTTGTACTGCCATTTCTGCACATGATCGCCATCGAGCGCATTGAGAAAGCGCAAGTGCGGCATCACACGCCACGCGTCTGCGTCCTGATCGCCGGTCTGGAGATCATAGAGAAAGCCGATCGAGCGCACATCGGTTTCGAGCAGACGCAACTCGTTCGCTTCAGGCTTGAAGGTGAAATAGAACTCGACGCGGATCGGCCCGCGCTTGCGGAAGGTGAGGCGCTTGATCGCCACATTCTGCGCGCCGCGTTTCGGCTTCGTCGCGACTTTCAGGGCATAGGAGCCGTCGAAAGAGCCATGGCTGCCGAAATCCCACGTCGAGAGCGTCGAGAGCATCGCCTGGCTGTGCTGGGCGTATCCGGGCAGCATGGAGTCGAGCGTGTGCTCGTAATTGCCGACGAGCTGCGTCCAGCCGCAGAAGCCGCGATCGAAATCGTCGAACGTGATGATGCGCGGCAAGGGATCGAAGCGCGAGAGCGCGGGGTCGGCCATCCTGAGCGATTCAATGAGATGGGTGCGTTCTGTCTGCATGGATCAGCCTTTCGTGGCGCCGGCGGTGAGACCTTCGATGAGATGTCGCTGCGAGAGAATGACGAAGAGGAGAACGGGAAGGAGTTGCGTGATGGTGGCGGCGAACAGCACGCCCCATTCGACCCCGTCGAGCGAGCCGATCATTTCGGACATCACCAGCGGCGCGGTCTTCGCCCATTTCGTTGTGAAGATGAAGGCGAACAGGAACTCGTTCCAGGCGAAGACAATGACGAAGATGGCGACGGCGACCATGCCCTGTCCGCAGAGCGGCAGGATGACCTTTCGCAGAATCTGAAATTGCGTCGCGCCGTCCATGGCGGCGGCCTCGTCGAGCTCGCGCGGAATCTGATCGATGAAGGTGCGCATCACCATCGTGCCGAGCGAGACGAAGAAGGCGGCGTAAAGAATGATCAGGACGGCGTGCGTGTCGTTGAGGCGCAGCGCGTTGACGACGGGAAACAATGGCAGCGTCGTCACGATCGGCGGCAGGAGACGCAGCGCGATGAGCGCGAAGGCGGAGCCGGAGAGGAAGCGGCTGCGCCAGCGCGAATAGCCGAAGCCGGCAAGCGTCGAGACCGCCACCGCAAGCAAGGTCGCGCCGGCGGCGATGATGAGGCTGTTGGTCAGGCCGGCGAAGAAGTCGCCCCATTTCCGCCAGAGCATGATGAAGTTTTCGAATGTCGGCCGCCAGGCCGTGCGCGCCGCGGCGAATATGTCGCGCTCGTGGGTGAGCGAGGCGACAAAGATCAGCGCGATCGGCCCAATCGACCAGATGAGAATCACCGTGACGGCGAATATCTTGCCGAGCGCGGTCGCGAGGCGGGGCGCGGAGCTATTCGCCACGGGCGAACATCTCCTTGTAGATGCGACGGAGATAGAAGGAGGCGAGCAGCAGCGACGCCAGCACCATCAGCCAGCCGGTCGCCGTGGCGACGCCGAAATTATTGTAGCGGAAGGCTTCGAGATAGAGATAGACGGCGACCACTTCAGTCGTGCGCGCCGGTCCGCCCTGCGTCAGCAGCCATACTTCCGAGAACAGGCGGAAGGCGAAGATATAGCGGAACAGCATCGCGACCAGCATCGCGGGAATGAGCAATGGAAAGGTCACGCGCCTGAAAATCTGCAGCGGGCCGGCGCCGTCGATGCGCGCGGCTTCGTAGATTTCCGCCGGGAGCCCAAGCCGCGCCGCATAGAGAATGATGAAGGTGAAGGGCAGGTGCAGCCAGATCGAGAGAATGGCGACGAGCGCGAGCCCATGGCTCGGCCACACCGACCATTCAAGCGTCGGCAACCCGAGCGATTCAAGCAATCGCGTCATGACGCCGGCATCAGGGTCGAAGATGGTGCGCCACATGACGACGGCGCCGACCTCGCTCACCGCATAGGGGGCGAGCACTGCGGCGATCAACCATTTGCGAAAGGGAAGGCCGCTCGCAAACAGAAGCGCCATGCCGAGCGCCAGCGCCAGCTCCACATGCACGACGATGAGCACGACAACAGCGGTGTTGAGGAGCGCGCGCCAGAAATAGGGATCAGCGAGAATCCTGGCGTAGTTCGCGAAGCCGACGAATGTGGGCGCGCGGCCGAAGGTCGACTCGTTGAACGAGAGATAGAGCACATAGAACGCCGGCAGCAGGATCACCGCGCCGATGAGGATGAGCGCCGGCGCGACAAAAGGCAGCGCGCGACGGTTGTCGGAAACAGCTCCTGAGATGGCGGACATCACTTGATCCGGAATTCTCTAAGCGCATCGCGATCAAGCGTGACGCCGAGGCCGGGCCCGTCGGGGATCGGCAAGCGACCCTCGCGCATGTCCGCGGGATCGCCGACCGGAGTCTTCAAAAGCGATTGCCGCAGAGGATTGTCATAGACCATGCATTCGAACACGCGGCAGTTCTCCGCAGCGCCCGCGAGTTGCAGGCTCGCGGCGACACAGACGGCGCCCGACCATCCCACATGCGGGGCGTAGGCGACATTGAAGCTCTGCGCGAGTTCGGCGATGCGCCATGTCTCGGTGATTCCGCCGGAGCGCGCCACATCGGGCTGGATCAGGCCGAGCGAACGATCCTCCAGCATCTCGATGGCGTCGATCGCGGTGAAATCGCTCTCTCCCGCCGCAAGTCGGATCGGCAGTTTCTCGCGCAGGATGCGATAGCCCTTGCGATCCTCCGGCCTGATCGGCTCCTCGAACCATTCATAGCCGAGATCGGCGAGCGCGCGGCCGACGATAATTGCGTCATCGATGTCGTACGCCCAGTTGGCGTCGACGGAGAAGCCAATCGAATCGCCGGCGAGCCGGCGCGCGAGTTTCGCGCGCGCGATCGCGGCGTCGAGCGGACGCCCGGTCTTGATCTTGATGCGCCGGAAGCCGGTCGCGATGGCGGCGGCGATTTCCTCCTCCACCGTCGCGTCATCGGACCAGTTGATGGAGGAGGCGTAGGCGTCGATCTCCGTGCGGCCGACGCCGCCGAGCAGCTTGCTGATCGAGGTCTGCGCCGCCTGTCCCGCGATGTCCCACAACGCGATGTCGACGCCCGCGATCGCCTCGATGAGCATGCCGCCGGTGCGGCCGGTGAGCACGCCGCGCATGCGGCTCCAGAGACGGCGGCGGTCAGCCGGATCCTCTCCGACAAGGAGCGGCGCGAACACGGTTTCGATGAAGGCGGCATAGGAGGCCGCGCCGCGCCGGGCGAGGCATTCGCCGACGCCGATCAGCCCGTCGCTCGTCTCGATCTCGACGATGGCGATTTCAATGGCCGCCCAGTCGCCCTGGGAGGTCCGCTGAGCACGGGGAAGCGTCGCCCGAAGGGGGTGGGTGCGGACAGAGACAACAGTCCTAGGCGGCCGTTTATGGGGCATTGAGAGGCGTCGCTTCCCTGAACATTCCCGGACAACCTAGTTGATAAGTTAGACAGTTGCAAGGACGAGAGGTGTGCGCTAGAGTGGCGCATGCAGCAAGACGAGATCGACATTCTCTCCGTCCGCCCCGGGGCGCGGCCCGCCTGGGCCGGCGCGGCTGGTGAGATTGCGCCGACCCGCCTTGGCGACGCGGTTATCGACCGGCTGACATCAGCCATTCTCGAAGGTCATTTGAAGCCCGGCGACGCGCTGCCGTCCGAGGCGCAGATCGCCTCGACCTTCGGCGTGTCGAAGCCGATCGCGCGCGAAGCCTTGCGCGAACTGGCGGCGATGGGCGTCGTGCAGGTGCAGCAGGGCAAGATCAGCCGCGTGCGCGCGATCGATTCAGAGCCGCTGTCGCGCTTCTATCGTTTCGCCATGGCGCGCACCGAGCGCGGCCTGCATGAAGCCGTGGAATTGCGTCGTCTTCTTGAGCCGCCGATTGCGCGTTTCGCCGCGCAGCGCCGCACGGAGCCTGAACTCGCCGAGCTGCGCGCGATCATGCGGCGCATGAACGACGCGCTAGGCGATATTCCCGGTTGGATCGAAGTCGATCTCGCCTTTCACCGCCATCTCGCGACGATGGCGCATAACGGATTGCTCTCGCTGCAGATGCAGGGGCTCGAACCGATCGTGCGCGAGATGATGGAGGCGTTCAATGCGCGCTCGGCGCGCACCGGCGCCGACTGGAGCGCGACGTTCGCGCGCCATGCGCTGCTCGCTGACGCGATCGAAGCCGGCGACGCCGACGCGGCCGAACGCGCCTCGCGCGCGCATTTCGCCGCCGCCGATCAGGCGATCGCCGAAATCTTCGGGAGCGCCAAGTCAGACTGAATCGAGACGGACTGAATTCAAGAACGACGGAATTGCCGAAAGCCTGCTCAAAGACGGGCCGATCGGGGAGGATGAAATGATGCGAATTTCCAGGCGGACCTGGCTTGCAAGTTCGGCTGCGATTTTAGGCGCCAGCGCCATGTCCCGGCGCGCTGTCGCGCAGACCGCGCCTTTGCAGGTGTTCGCGCATCGCGTTCATAAAACGGTCACTGCGGGACAGGGCGGCGACGCCACGTCAGCTTGGACCAAAGCAATGAACGTCAATGTGGAATGGACGACGTTCGACACCGGCCCGTTACAGGAGCGGCTGTTTCGCGAAGCGGCGCTGACGGAAACATTGATCGATGTCGGCTTCATTCTCAACACGCAGGCCGTGCCGAAGACGGCTGCCCTGTTCGAGCCGCTCGACGCCTTTCTGAAAAAAGATCCGATCGAAGCGCCCGATGATGTGTTTCCCGGCCTGATGAGGGGCATGTCGGTCGGCGGCGCGGCGCTGGCGATCCCGTTCCGCCATGCATCGTCGGGCCTGCACTGGAACACTGAGATTCTCGCCGAGCGCGGATTTAAAAATCCGCCGACGACGATGGAGGAAATGATCGAGATCGCGAAGGGCGCGACCTACAGGCGCGGCGACGGCACGCCCTGCGTCGGGCTCCTGATGCCGGGCGTGACCTATCCCAACGTGGTCGATCTCGCGCGCGCCTGGGACGGCGATTTCATCACCATGGATTACAAGGTGACGGCGGATCAGCCGGGCATGCTGAACGCCATCAAGCTGTTGCGCGAATTGTTCGAGAAGGGCGCGTTCCCGCGCAATTTCGCGACGATCGGCACGGAAGAAGTGAATGTCTGGATGCAGCAGGGGCGCGCCGCCATGTGCCTCAACAGCATGGGCCGCAACCGGATTTATAACGATCCCGACAAGAGCAAATTCCCGGGAAAGATCATCACCGGCGCCGTGCCGATCACCGCCGCGCTGAAAAGCAAATATCCGGTGGCGCCGGCGAAGGTCGAGTTCTGGGGCATGGCGATTCCGAAGAACTCCAAACGCAAGGATCTCGCCTGGAGCTTCATCAAATCGATGATCTCCAGAGAAGCCACGCTGCGTATGGCGCTCAACGGCAACGGCCCGGTGCGCTCCTCGACCTATGACGATGAATCCTTCCGCAAGACGGTGCCTTACGCCGACGCCGAGCGCGATGTGCTGAAGGTGGCGCGCGTGCCGTTGCCGGCTTTCGACGAGGCGGCGCGCGCCGGCGACATCTTCAAGGAAGAAGCCGAGGCCGCCGTGCTCGGTATGAAGACGCCGGAGGCGGCGATGGCGGCCGTCGTGCAGCGCGTGAAACCGCTGCTGCCGGCATAAATCAAGAAACAAGAGAGGAAACCGAATGAGCACCCTTCTTCATTCCCGTCGCGGCGCGCTGGCGCTTGGCGGCGCATCGCTCGCTTCGCTGATAGCGGGCGGCCGCGCTTTCGCGCAGGCGCTGGAGCTGACCGTCTTCGGCCATCGCGTGCATCAGGCGTGCGCCACAGCAGGGCCGGGTGGAGACGCGACCGAAGCGTTCCGCAAGCAGGCCAACGCCGCGATCAACTGGACGACGCTGGGCGACAACAACGCCATCGCCGAGCGGCTGCTGCGCGAATTGTCATTGAGCTCGACTTCGTTCGACGTCGCCTATCTCCTGAATGGGCGCGCGGTGCCGAAGAATCTGAGGTTGCTCGAACCGCTCGATGCGTTCCAGAAGGAAGCGCCCATCGAATCGATTGAGGATTTCGCACCGGGCCTGATGGCGCCGCTCAAGCTCGATGGCGCGCTACACGGAATCCCGGTGCGGCACGCGACCAATGTGATCCTCTATAACGAGGCCATCTTTGAAGAGAAGGGCGTCAAGCTGCCGACGAGCTTCGAGGAGGTGATCGACGCCGCGCGCAAGCTGACATTCAAGCGCGACGACGGAACGCAGGTCTATGGCTTGGCCTTCACGCCCGTCTTCGCCTCGAACTTTCTCACCTTTTCCCGCGCGCTTGGCGGCGACTACATGACGATCGATCGCAAGATCGTGGCGGCGGAAGCGCCGATGGTGAACACGCTGAAGACTTTCGCCGATCTGTTCAAGGCCGGAGCCATTCCGCGCAATGTCGCGACGCTCTCCAACGAGGAAGTCACGACGATGATGCAGCAGGGCCGCGCTGCGATGACGATCAATCCGACCGCGCGCCTCGTCTCCTACAACAATCCGCAGCAGTCGAAATATCCGGGCAAGCTTAGGGCGTTCGTGCCGCCGATGGCGAAGGAGTTGCAGGGCAAAACGGCCTATGCGCCGACTGTCGAATTCTGGGCGCTGACGATCCCCGCGAATTCGCGCAACAAGCGCAAAGCGTGGGACCTCGTCGCCGCGCTGTCGTCGAAGGCGGGAACGACCGCGATGGCGCTCAACGGCAACGGTCCAACGCGCATCTCGACCTATCAGGACGCGAAATTCCGGCAGATGATTCCCTACGCCGATATCGAAGCGGCGGCGGTCGGCGCGGCGCGCATCCATCTCCCGGCGTTCGACGAGCAGGCGCGCGCGCATGACATCTTCGTTGAGGAAAGCCAGGCGGCGATGCTCGGCATGAAGCCCGCCGATCAGGCGATGGCGGACGCGGTGAAGCGCGTGCAGCCGCTGGTCGGCGCTTAGATCACGCCGCACTTTGATTGGAACAATCAAAGTGCGGGAACGTGATCGATTCCAAAAACTTAGAGCATGGCTTTTGCGAAAAACCGGTTTCCACTTTTTCGCGCCATGCTCTAGGAACTCTCGCGCGACGCAGCTCGCAGGCTGGGCTATTCTCAGGGCGAAGCGCGCCTCGAAGGCGCGCGACATCTTTGAGAGATTCGATGCCCTGCTTCATCTGCGTCCAGTGCGGCACGCAATATCCTGACAGCGCGTCGCCGCCGCAATCATGCCCCGTCTGCGTGGATCAGCGGCAATATGTCCGCTGGGCAGGACAGGCCTGGACCACGCTCGAGGAACTTCAGCGGACGCACAAGGTTCGCTGGGAGATGGACGACGGCGTCATCGGCATTGGCGTCGAGCCGCATTTCGGCATTGGCCAGCGCGCGCTGCTGCATCAGAGCAGTCACGGCAACATCCTGTGGGATTGCGTGTCGCTGGTGACGAATGATCTGGTCGCCCGGATCAAGGCGCTCGGCGGCGTCTCCGCCATCGCGATCTCGCATCCGCACTACTACACGACGATGAACGAATGGAGCGAGGCGCTCGGCGCGCCGATTTATATTCATGAGGCCGAGCGCAGTTGGGTGCGCCGCCCCTCTTCCTCGATCACATTCTGGAGCGGCGAAACACTGGCCCTTAATCCCGACGCGACGCTCATCCGCTGCGGCGGCCACTATGACGGCGCGCAGGTCATGCATGTGAAGTCAGGCGCCGGCGGCGCGGGCGCGGTCTATTCCGGCGATGTGATCCAGGTGATGATCGACCGCGCCTGGGTCAGCTTCATGTGGAGCTTTCCCAACTATGTGCCGCTCGGGCCGAAGGCGATCCGCAAGATCGAGGAGGCGATGGCGCCGTTCGCGTTCGAGCGCATCCATGGCGCTTTTTGGAACAGGAATGTGACGAGTGGCGGCAAGCAGGCGCTGGCGCGATCGATCGCACGCTACCTCGCCGCGATCCGGGACGAATATCCCGACTGACCTTGGCGATGGAGGCTCAAGCGGGTTATCTCAGACATTGAACTGGCAGGCTGGCCGCATGGGTCGTCGCGCGTGCTGTCCGCTTCCTTAAGGACAATATCGATGATGCAACGGGACGATCGCCTCGCGGCGGTGATGGCGGAAATCGACGCCGCGAATGCGCGCGATCCCAACCATGTCGCGATCGATGGCAAGGCTGAGCCCGCGGAGCTCGTCTATGCCAGGCGAATGAGCGCGACGCTGACGCGCCTCGCTCCGGACGCGTCCGAGCATCTTCGCATCGCCGCGAGAGGCCAGCATATCGAGCGCTGGACCTCGCCGCGCAAGAGCTATCCCGACGGGCGCGTGGGCTATCTGAAATGGCGCAGGGATCTGAAAGAGTTTCACGCCAATCGCGTGACTGAAATCATGGCGGCCGCCGGCTATGAGGAAAATGACATCGCTCGCGTCGGCTCTCTGGTCCGCAAGGAGCGGCTCAAGATCGATCCTGAAGCCCAAATGCTGGAGGATGTGGTCTGCGCCGTGTTCCTTGAACATTACATCGAGGACTTCCTGGCCAAGACCGATGAGGCCAAGCTCCCTGACATCCTCGCGAAGACATGGCGGAAAATGTCGCCGCTGGGGCATGAGCATGCGTTGAAGCTTGCGCTGCCGCCGGCGGTCCCGCGCCTGCTTGAGCAAGGTCTGTCGCGCGAAGCCGGGCAATGATCATTTCGGGTTATCGGACTTGGCCGGGCCGCCAAATCGCGTCGGGAAACGGGACGACTTCTCCATGACAACCAACAACCGCATCGTCCTCTCCAGCGACCACGCCGCCATTCAGCTCCGGCAGGCCATCGCGGCTCATATCGCGGCGAAGGGCTGGATCGTCGTCGACATCGGGCCGACGACGCCGGAAAGCACGCATTATCCCAAGCATGGCGAAGCGGCGGCGCGGCTCGTCGCGTCGGGCGACTGCCGGTTCGGCGTCATCCTGTGCGGCACCGGCCAGGGCATCATGATGGCGGCGAACAAGGTGAAGGGCGTTCGCT
The DNA here is from genome assembly GCF_022059845.1 of Terrirubrum flagellatum. Taxonomy (GTDB): domain Bacteria; phylum Pseudomonadota; class Alphaproteobacteria; order Rhizobiales; family Beijerinckiaceae; genus Terrirubrum; species Terrirubrum flagellatum. Next base: position 157,291 of record NZ_CP091854.1, read on the forward strand.
GCGGCGTCTGCGCCGACACATTCTCGGCCCGCATGATCCGTCAGCATAACGACGCCAACATGCTGTCGATCGGCGCGCGCGTGGTGGGCGAAGGGCTGGCGCTCGATATCGTGGATGCGTTCCTCAACGCCGAGTTCGAGGGCGGCCGACATGCGACGCGGGTGGAGATGATCGGAGCGCTGGAGGACTGACGCCTTTCGATGGCGCGGCCTTGAAGCTTCGCGCCGACATCCTAGAATGCGCTGCTGAATCGAACCGGGGGGAAGCGGCGCTCAACGATCCTGTTCGATGATCGAACAGGATTTGAATGATGATTGACGGGCACACGACCCTCATCGCGCATCTCGGCTATCCCACGGCGACCTTCAAGGCGCCGATGATCTACAATCCCTATTTCGAGAAGGCTGGGATCAACGCCGTCGTCGTGCCCATGGGCGTCAAGGCGGACGCCTATCCCGCGTTCCTGAAAGCGGTGTTCGGCTTGAGCAACATTCGCGGCGCGCTGGTGACGATGCCGCACAAGGTGACGACGGTCGCGCTGATGGACGAGGTGACGACGGCGGTGAAGATCGCCGGCGCCTGCAACGCCATTCTGCTGCGCGAGGACGGCTCGCTTCTCGGTGATCTCTTCGATGGCGAAGGTTTCGTGCGCGGCGTCAAGCGCAAGGGCCGCCGCGTTGAAGGCGCGAGCGCGCTCGTCGTCGGCAGCGGCGGCGTCGGCTCGGCCATCGCGGCTTCGCTGGCTGGCGCCGGCGTAGCGCGGCTCGGGCTTTTCGATGTCGATCCGAAATCCGCAGAGGCGCTCGCGGGACGCTTGCGCGCGCATTACCCCGCGCTCGCGCTGGAGGCCGGCGGCCGCGATCCCGCAGGGTTCGATATCGTCGTCAACGCGACGCCGCTCGGCATGAAGGAAAGCGATCCCCTGCCGATGGATGTGGCGCGCATTGCGCTGGAAACATTCGTTGGCGAGGTGGTGATGAAGCAGGAGATCACGCCGTTTCTCGCCGCTGCGCGCGCCAAAGGCTGTGACACGCAGATCGGGACCGACATGCTGTTCGAGCAGATTCCCGCCTATCTCGAATTCTTCGGCTTCCCGTCAACGACCGCCGCCGAGTTGCGAGCGGTGGCGAAGATCAGCTACTGACGCTTACGCAATCTCCATCGCATGCGATGTCGCGTTGACAGCCCGCGCGACCAAAAGGCAGTTTGGCGTGTCCCTGGCATGAGAACTGCCTGTGCGGACGCACTGTTCGCCCCCGAATTCAGCGTGGAGATCGACATGTTTCAGGGAGCCGAAATGCGGCTCGCCGTCGATATCGGCGGCACCTTCACGGATATCGTACTGGATGTCGGCTCCGATCGCCGAACGCGCAAGGTGCTGACCACGCCCGCGCGGCCGGAGCAGGCGGTTCTCGACGGCATGCGCCTTATTCTCGCCGATGCGCGGGCGCATATGTCCGACATCGACGTGTTCGTGCATGGCACGACGCTTGCGACCAACGCCATCATTGAGCGCCGCGGCGCGAAGACGGCGTTGATCGCGACCGAGGGCTTCCGTGATGTGCTCGATATCGCCAACGAAAGCCGTTACGACCAGTATGATCTTGCAATCGAAAAGCCGAAGCCGCTGACGCCGCGCGAGCTGCGCTTCACGGTTCCAGAACGCGTCGATGCTCATGGCGCGGTGCGGCTTGCGCTCGATGAGGCCGCGGTGCGCGCGCTCGCGCCTGAGCTTCGTGCGCGAGGGATCGAAAGCGTCGCCATCGCCTTTCTTCACTCCTACGCTAATCCCGATCATGAGAAACGCGCCGCTGCGATCCTGAAGGAGGAGCTACCGGATGTCAGGGTGACCCTGTCGTCGGACGTCTGCCCCGAGGTGCGCGAATATGAGCGGACTTCGACTGCGGTCGCCAACGCCTATGTGCAGCCGCTCATCGACGGCTATCTCGCGCGCATGGCTGATGCGTTGCAGGTCGAGCAATTTCGCGGCGCAATCTATCTCGTCACATCAGGGGGCGGCGTGACCTCGATCGCGACGGCGCGTCGCTTTCCCGTGCGTCTCGTCGAGTCAGGACCTGCGGGCGGCGCGATCTTCGCTGCCGGGATCGCCGCGCGTCTCGGTGAAAGCAAGGTGCTGTCCTTCGATATGGGCGGCACGACGGCGAAGATCTGTCTGATCGAGAAATTTCAGCCGGAGACCTCGCGCGTGTTCGAGGTTGATCGCGCCGCGCGTTTCCTGAAAGGTTCCGGCCTGCCGGTGCGCATTCCCGTAATCGAGATGGTCGAGATCGGCGCCGGCGGCGGCTCGATCGCACGCGTCGATGCGCTGAAGCGCGTCACGGTCGGGCCGGAAAGCGCGTCGTCGGAGCCGGGACCCGCCTGCTATGGCCGTGGCGGAACAAGGCCTGCAGTCACCGACGCTGACGTCGCGCTTGGCATGATCGATCCCGACGCTTTTGCGGGCGGCACGATCGCGCTGCAGCCCGAGCTGTCGAAGCAGGCGCTGCTGCGCGATATTGGCGCGCCGCTGGGACTGTCGGCGGAAACCTCGGCCTACGCCGTGCACGAAATGGTGTGCGAGAATATGGCGAGCGCGGCGCGCGTGCATGCGGTCGAGCGCGGCGCCGTGGTGGGCCAGCATACGTTGATTGCGTTTGGCGGCGCTGCGCCTTTGCATGCGGCGCGTGTGGCGGAAAAAATCGGCGTGTCCCGCGTGATCGTGCCTGCGAATGCCGGCGTCGGTTCGGCGGTGGGGTTTCTCGCCGCGCCGATCGCCTACGAACTGGTGCGTAGCCGTCACGTCAGGCTCGATGACTTCGATGTCGGCGCGATTTCTGATTTGCTTGATGAGATGGTGAAAGAGGCGCGCGCTCTGGTCGAGCCCGGCGCCAGCGGCGCGCCCGTGCGCGAGCGCCGGGTCGCCTTTATGCGCTATGTCGGACAGGGGCACGAGATCACGGTCGAATTGCCAAACCGTGGGTTGACGCGAGATGATCTTGCGACGCTGCGGGCCTCATTCGAGAAGGATTACGCGAATTTGTTCGAGCGGCCGATTCCGGGCGCCGCGATCGAGGCGCTGAGCTGGTCTGTGCTCGCGACCACAGAGCCGCGCAATCCCGCGCGCGTCGCGGACGTTGCGCGCAAGCCTGCGGGAAAAGCTGACGCCAGCCGCACTTTCTTCGATGGCCGCGCCGGGAAAACCGTGGAGATTCCCCTGTACCGCCGTGAGCAGATGGCGCCGGGCGCGACCATCTCCGGCCCCGCCGTCATCGCGGAGGATGAAACCTCGACATTCGTCTCGACGAGCTTCGACGCCCATATCGACGGCGCCGGCAGCATCGTCATGGAACGGAAGGCGGCCTGACCATGAGCGACGTGAACGGCGCGAACCTCATCGATCTACAGATCATGTGGAACCGGCTGATCGCCGTGGTGGAGGAGCAGGCGCAGGTTCTTCTGCGCACGGCGTTCAGCCCGATCGTGCGCGAATGCGGCGATCTCTCCGCAGGCGTGTTCGATCTCAAGGGGCGCATGCTGGCGCAGGCGGTCACGGGCACGCCAGGCCATGTCAATTCCATGGCGGAGTCGGTGAAGCATTTCATCGCCCATTTTCCGATCGGGACGATGAAGGAAGGCGACGCCTACATCACCAACGATCCCTGGATGGGCACCGGTCATCTCAATGATTTCGTCGTGACCACGCCCTGTTTCAAGGATGGCAAGCCGGTCGCGTTGTTCTCCTGCACCAGCCATCTCATGGATATCGGCGGCATCGGCTTCGGGCCTGACGGCACCGATGTCTTCATGGAAGGGCTTTACATCCCGATGCTGAAGCTCATCGACCAGGGCGTCGTCAATGAGACGCTGATGGCGATGATCCGCAGCAATACGCGTCTGCCGATCGACACTGAAGGCGACACCTATTCGCTCGCCGGCTGCAACGATGTCGGTTGCCAGCGCCTCGTCGAGATGATGCGCGAGTTCGAGATCGATACGCTCGATATTCTTGCCGACCATATCTGCGATCGCTCGCGCGAAGCGGCGCTGGCTGAGATCGCTAAGCTGCCGAAAGGCGTGTGGCGCAACAGCATGACGGTCGATGGTTATGATGCGCCCGTGACATTGTCGGCGACTCTGGAAATTTCCGAGTCTGGAATTCATGTCGATTATAGCGGCACGTCGGGCGCATCGAAATTCGGCATCAATGTTCCATTGTCCTATACGACGGCCTACACGGTTTTCGGCCTCGGCTGCGTGATCGCATCGCAGATTCCGAACAATGCGGGATCTCTCGCGCCGCTGACAGCGACGGCGCCGGAAGGCTGCATTCTCAATGCGCCAAAACCCGCGCCGGTCGCGACACGGCATGTCATCGGGCAGATGCTGCCGGACGTGGTGTTCGGCTGTCTGCGCCAGATCATTCCCGAGCGCGTGCCGGCGGAAGGCGCGTCGTGTCTGTGGAATCTCAATGTGCGCGGCCAGACGCGCAGCGGCGCCGGCGGCAATTATGGATTCTCGATGACCGTCACCAGCAATGGCGGCACCGGCGCGCGCTTTGCGAAAGACGGGCTCTCAGCCACCGCCTATCCCAGCGGCGTGCGCGGCACGCCGGTCGAGATTGCGGAGACGCAGACGCCGCTGATCTTCTGGCGCAAGGAGCTGAGGCCGGATTCAGGCGGCGCCGGCCGCACGCGCGGCGGGCTCGGCCAGATCATCGAGATCGCAAGCGGCGTCGACGCGCCGTTCGAAATTCTCGCGGCGTTCGACCGCATCGATCATCCCGCGCGCGGCCGCGATGGCGGCGCCAACGGCGAGGCGGGATATATTGGTCTGAAATCGGGAAAGAAGCTGCGCGGCAAGGGTTTCCAGACCGTTCCGCCGGGCGAGAGGCTGGTGGCGATGACGCCGGGCGGCGCCGGCATCGGCGACCCGCGCGAGCGCGCTCACGATCAGATTGATGAGGACATCGCGAGCGGCCTTGTCTCTGAGCAGAAGGCGGCGGCGCTCTACGGTCGCCCTGTTTAGGCCGCGGCGCGCATCAGCTCGGCAAGCAGCGCAGCGACGGCGTCCTTCGCCTCGATCTGCGGCATGTGACCAACGCGCGGGAAGATGTGCTGCGCGACGGAGCCGGGCACATTGGCGGCGTGACGCGCCGGGATGATGCGGTCCTCGGCGCCGAAGACGATCTTCATCGGAATCGACAGAGACGCGAGCGCGTCGCGGATCGAAAAGCCCTGAACGCCGTCGGGAAATAACGATGCGGCAAGTTTTTCCTGCATATCGCCGAGGCGGCCACCCGCGCGCTGCGCGGCGGTCGGCGCGATGAAGCTCTGGATCGCCGCCTCATCGACAACAAGTTCCCGCATCCAGGCGGCGACGCTTGCGCTGCTGCGCGCGCGCGCGAAACCTTCGATGAAGGCGCGATTGACTTCGGGGCCAAGCCCTCCCGGTGCGATCAGCATCAGCCCGCGCGCCTCGACATGGCCATGCGCCGCGATGGTTGCGGCAACCGCGCCGCCAAGCGAATGTCCGACCAGAATGGCGTGAGAGATATTTTCTTCGGCGAGGCATGCTTCAACGGCGGCGGCGAAGTCATCGAGCGTTGCGACTGAGCCAAGCGGTGATTCGCCATGGCCGGGAAGATCAAGCCCAAGGATGCTTTTGCCGCGCGGCAGCAGCGCGACGAGCGCGCGCCAACTGTTCAGGTCAGATCCGAATCCGTGAATGAGAACGAGAGGCATTCCCTCTCCGCGGCGCAGCCAGACGCGATGGAGCGAAGCGCTTGTCGAGCGCAGCGAATCGGATGCTGTTGCTGCGCGCACCTTCGCTACAACGGAGGCGGCAAGAATATCCTCGCGCTGGACGCGGCCGCGTGGGCCTGAGCCGGATATGTTTTCAAGATCAAGACCGTTCTCGCGCGCCAGCCGACGCGCCAGCGGCGTCGCGCGCACGCCATTCTCAGCATCAAGTTTTTCCTCGTGCGGAGAAAGTATTGGCGCTGAAGCCGCAGTGGAAACTTCGCTTGCGCGAGGTCGTGTAGTCGCCTCGGGCGCTGTCGAGCCAGCCTGCGGCGCGTGGGCCTCGCCCTCTCCATAAATCCACGCGACCGTGCTGCCGACGGGGAGCTCGCCGCCTCCGACGCCCGCGATGTCGCGGATGATCCCGGCGGCGGGCGCCTCGACCTCCATGGCCGCCTTGTCGGTCTCAAGCTCGAAGATCGGCTGATCCTTGGCGACGCGGGCTCCGTTCTCCACATACCAGCGCGAGATGCGGCCCGTCGCCATATCCATGTCGACGCGCGGCAGGATCACCTCGACCGGCATCAGGCGCGGCCTCCGCACACGCGCCGGATCGCATCGAGGATATTTTCGACCTGCGGCACAGCGGCTTTTTCAAGATCGGGATTATAGGGCAGGGGCGCTTCCGCGCCGCCGAGGCGGATGATCGGCGCATCGAGATAATCGAAGGCTTCGCTCTCGGCGATAGCCGCGGAAATTTCCGCGCCGACGCCAAGCGTCTTCACGCCCTCATAGACGCAGATAAGGCGCGACGTGCGCTTCACGCTCGCGATAATCGCAGGCATGTCGATTGGGCGAAGCGATCGCAGATCAATCACCTCCGCGTCGAATCCTTCTGTGGCGGCTTTGTCAGCCGCTTCGAGCGCGCGATGCGTCATGATCGAATTTGCGACGATGGTGACGTCCTTGCCGGCGCGCCGTGTGATCGCCTTGCCGATCGGCGTGGCGTAATGGCCTTCCGGCACCGGGCCCTTCATCTTGTAGAGCAGCTTGTGCTCGAAGATCATCACGGGATCGGGATCGGCGACCGCCGCGAGCAGCAGCCCCTTCGCATCTTCCGGCGTCGAGGGCTGCACGACTTTCAAGCCGGGCACATGCGCCAACCACGCTTCCAGACTCTGGCTGTGCTGTGCGGCGGCGCCGGTGCCGGAGCCTGCGGGAAAGCGCATCACCAGCGGCACCGACACGGAGCCGCCGAGCATGTAGCGCATCTTCGCCGCCTGATTGACGATCTGCTCCATGGCAAGCGTGGCGAAATCGGAGAACTGGAATTCGAAGATCGGCCGCATGCCGGCGACAGCGGCGCCGACCGCGACGCCGGCCGCGCCCAGCTCCGAGATCGGCGTGTCCATCACGCGCTCTTCGCCGAAGCGATGCACGAGATCGCCTGTCACCTGAAAAGCGCCGCCATAGACGCCGATATCCTCGCCCATGAGAAAGACGCGTTCATCCGCCTCCATGGCGATCGCCATCGCCTCCTGGATCGCCTGGGCGTAACTCAGTTCGCGCGGTTCGCTCATGCCGCGCTCGCGGTGTAGACGTCGCGCTCGACTTCCGCGGGCGAAGGCGAGGGGCTGCTCTTCGCGAATTCGATGGCGGCTTCGATCTCCTCCTCAACGCTGGCGCGGATCGCCTCGATTTCGTCAGCAGCGATGATTCCGAGATCATGCAGCTCGCGCTCGAAACGATCGATGGGATCGCGCGCCTGCCAGGCTTCGATCTCGTCCTTGGTGCGATAGCGGTTGCGGTCGCTGCGCGAATGGCCGCGGATGCGATAGGTCTTGCTCTCGATCAGCGTGGGCCCGCCGCCCTTGCGCGCGCGCTCCACCGCATCGAACGAAGCCTGCGCCATGTCGGCGAAGCTGTTGCCGTCGACGATCACGCCCGGCATCGCATAGGCGCTGGCGCGGTCGGCGACATTCGCCGTCGCAGTCGAGCGCGCGGTCGAGGTCGACATGCCGTAGCCATTGTTCTCGCAGACGAAGATCACCGGCAGCTTCCAGACCGAGGCGATGTTGAGCGCCTCGTGGAACGCGCCCTCATTGTTGGCGCCGTCGCCGAAGAAGGACATGGCGACTGCGCCGCCGCCGCGCTTCTTGATGGCGAGCGCGGCGCCGACTGCGATGGGAATGCCGCCGCCGACGATTCCGTTCGCGCCGAGATTGCCTTTCGAGGGATCGGCGATATGCATCGAGCCGCCGCGACCGCGACAATAGCCGTCCTCCTTGCCGAAGAACTCCGCGAACATGCGCTTCACGTCGGCGCCCTTGGCGATGCAATGACCGTGGCCGCGATGGGTCGACGTGATGTAGTCGGTATCGCCGAGCGGCATGCAGGCGCCGACCGCGCTCGCCTCCTGTCCGATCGAGAGATGCATGGTGCCGTGGATGAGGCCGCGCATATAGGCCTGCTCGGCGCTTTCCTCGAAGCGGCGGATGAGATGCATCTTGCGCAGCGCGTCGCGCAACGCGTCAGGCGCCAGCCTGCGATAGATGTCGGGACTGTTGGCGCCGTCGCGGGCGGCCGGCTGCGTCGACATATGCGCCGTCCTTAAAAATGCGGCGGTCAGGCCGCCATGAATCGGGAATCGCTTTGATCGAGACGACGGCGGATCTGCGTGATCACGAGGCCGTCGTCCGGCGTGCAATTGTCGTAAGAGAGCTTCTCGCCAGCCTTGATCGGCTTCGTGACCTTCGCCTTTTCCGCAAGGCCGAGCGGCAATGCGCCGGCGTCGCGCGCCTCGGACCATGTCATGGCGAAGCCGCGATAATCATATTCGCCGATCTTGCCGAGCGTCTGTCCCGGCTGGAGATCGCGCTTCGCCACCGCGACGCATTCGGCGACGGGACGATCGAGCGGCTGCATGTCGGCCTTGCCAAGCACGACCGCGCGCGCAGCGGAGAGAGGCGTTTCCAGACTTGTGAGATGATAGGGCCTGAGCAGGCTGTAGCAGGGGCCGGGACCGACCTTGAGATCGGTCATACGTTCGAGCACGCGCGGATGGCGCGGCTTGACGATGCAGAACACGCCGGGCGCAACGCCCTTGCCGATGGAATAGTCGACGCAGCCTGATTTGCTCAGGATTCCGCCGTCGGATTTCTCGCACAGCACCTGCGCGAGCTCTTCGCGCGTCGCCTTCGGTCCGTGCATGCCGGGCACATCGGGAACGAGACCCGTCGCGTTCGCGACCGCGACCATCTCGACCATCGTCTTCGAGCCGTCGACGAATTCGACCAGCATGCGCGCATTCATGTTGCGCGCCTTCGCTTCGGCTTCGTACTCATCCGGCGTCGCGTCGAATTTCAGCGGATTGTTCTTGCCTTTGCCGGCGGCGACGATGTCGAAGCCGAGGCTCTGGCAGAAGCCGATCATCTCGACCGTGCAGGCGGGTTCATCGCCCGCGGCGCCGGTGTAGATGACGCCAGACTTCTTCGCCTCCTCTTTCAGGAATCGGCCGATCGTGATGTCGGCCTCGACGTTGAGCATGACGATATGCTTGCCATGCTTCATCGTCTCCAGCGCGACGAGCGCGCCGACATTGGGATTGCCCGTCGCATCGATCACCACATCGATGCGGCCGGCGGCGCAGAGCGCGTGGAAATCCTCCGTCACCGCGACCTTGCCGGCCTCGATGGCGCGATCGATGTCGGCGGCCTTCGCTGCGGACACGATGTCTTCGCGCGCATGACCCGCCATCACGGCCGCGTCGATCGCGACCTGCGGCTGGATTTCGGAAATCGCGCCGATGCGCACGCCCGGCATGAGCGAGACCTCGACGACGATGTCGGTGCCCATCTGGCCGGCGCCAGCGAGCCCGATCGTGATCGGCCCATGCTTGTCGACCCGCGCTGCGAGCTCCGCCGCGAAACCCAACTGTTCGATGTGAGGCATGATCTCTCCGCCGCTGAGCCGCTCCGGGAGCGGTCAGGCTCTCCGAAGTAAGTGAACATTTGTTTTCTTGTCAATCGTAATGTGCCGAAGCAGGGTAGCATTTCCGCGAGCGGCGCGCCCCGCACATCCACCAGAAATGACGCATATTGACACTCTGGAAAACAAATGTTCTAGATTTGCGACGAATGGGAAGCCGACGGCAGATCGGCGCCCGGGTGGAATTCGCTGCGCGCCGCTGGCCGCGCCGGGAGAGACCGCATGGCGTTCTGGCAGACCGCGCTCATCGCCCTCGCCATCGTCTGGGGCGTGCAGATGGTCGGCGTCTGGCTGCAGATGCGCCATTACCGCGACATCATGGGATCGATCTCCGCGACCTGGTCGGATGGCCGGGTCGGCGCCGGCAATGCGCGCAGCCTGTTCGGCAAGGGCGTTATTCTCGTGCTCGTCGTCGGCCCCGATGACATCGTGCGCCGCCTCCTCGTGATGGAAGGCCGCAGCGTCTTCGCGAAATTCAAGCCGCTGCCGGAATTCGAAGGCCGCAGACTCGACAGCCTGCGCGACAGCGCATTCGGCGAGAATGAAAAAGGCCGCGCGCAGGCGCTGGCGGCGGCGATCGCGCAGATCGATCGCGTGGCGAATGAGTCGAAAACAGAGAGCGGCGCGCGACTGGCGACCGCCTGATTGATTCCATTCAAGCCAACAGACGGGCGAGGGGACGGAGGCGACATGTCGATCATGAGCATGATGGCGCAGGGCGCCGATCTGATGATGCAGCACGCATCATTCGCAGGCGCGCATGTTGACGCCGCAGTGCATGCGACAATGGCGGGACAACAGGGGCATGACGGACTGATCGTTCTCGCGCAGAGCAACGCGCCTGCAGGCGGCGCCGATTATGCCGCGCGCGTGAAAGGCCTCGCGCAGGAGGAGCAGCTCGGTTGGCTCACCACCATCGGCAAGCATTTCATCGGCGTGTTCCAGAAGGGCGGCGAGGTCTTTTCGGGCTTCGTGACCGGCATCATTCCGACGCTCGTCGTGTTGATGACCGCTTTCTACGCGTTGACAGAGCTTGTCGGCGAACAGCGCGTGCATGGTTTCGCGCAGGCGGCGGGCCGCATCGCGCTGACGCGCTACACCGTGCTGCCGCTGATCGCCGTGTTCTTCCTCACCAACCCGATGGCCTACACCTTCGGCACCTTCCTTGAGGAGAAACACAAGCCCGCCTTCTATGATTCGGCGGTGTCTTTCGTGCATCCCATTCTCGGACTCTTCCCGCACGCCAATCCCGGCGAATATTTCGTCTGGGGCGGCGTGCTCGTCGCATTGCTCGAGCTTGAGAAGAACAATGTCGTTCCATCAGGCTATCACATCAAGGTCGCGATCTATTACTTCATCGTCGGCCTGATCGTGATCCTGCTGAAAGGCATCGTTACCGAACGCATCACGGCCATCATGGCCAGCCGCCAAGGCGTGAAGCTCTAAGAGCCTGTTTGGGAATTGGGACGGGGACTGCGTTGAGCGACGAACGAGCGGATGACAGGAGGGAGGCGCAGCCAATGTCTGGCGACATTGGCGAGCCTTCCGACGCATCAGCCGCCGTTCGCCGCTCAACCCTTCGGGCTGTGCCGCTTTTCGTCGCCCGGTTCGTCGCCGGCCTCGACCGTATTCCCGATACGCTCCTTCGGCCGGCTCCTGCCGGAGCGACGAAAAGCGGCTGCAGCGCAGCCCCATCCGAATTCCCAAACAGGCTCTAAGAACGGGGGAGGAGCATCATGGCCATGCGCGAATTCAAAGCCGTTCGCATCGAACGCGGTCCCGGCGGATGGGGCGGACCCCTCGTCATCCAGCCGACCGAGCAGCGCGACAAGATCGTCGCGGTGACAGGCGGCGGCATTCCGCCTGTGGCGCAGCGTATTGCTGAGCTGACCGGAGGCATCGTCGTCGACGGTTTCAAGGCGCCGCCTGTCGAGGGCGAGATCGCTTGCGTCATCGTCGATTGTGGCGGCACGGCGCGCTGCGGCGTCTATCCGCGCAAGCGCATTCCGACCGTCAATCTGACGCCTGTCGGGCAATCGGGACCGCTGGCGCAATACATCACCGAGGACATCTATGTCTCCGGCGTGAAGCCGGACAGCATCTCTTTCGCGGACGGAACGGAGACGCCGACGATGGCGGGCGCAGCTTCTTCATCCATGGCGTCGTCTACGACTGCGGCTCCCGCGGCGATGGATGATGGCGGCGGCTTTGTCGGTCTCATCGCGCGCATCGGCCGCGCCATGGGCCGCGTGGTCAACGTCTTCTTCAACGCCGGCCGGCGCACGATCGATCAGGTGGTGCGCAACGTGCTGCCCTTCATGGCCTTCGTGACCATGCTGATCGGCCTCATTCTCTATACGGGAATTGGCGATCTGCTCGCCGCGCCGATGGCGCCGCTGGCGAACAACATCATCGGGCTTTTGGTTCTCGCCGCCATCTGCGGCCTGCCTTTCCTGTCGCCGATTCTCGGACCCGGCGCGGTGATCGCGCAGGTGATCGGCGTCGCCATCATCGGCCCGCAGATCGCGCGCGGCACGATCGCGCCCGCCATGGCTTTGCCTGCTTTGTTCGCCTACAACACGCAGGTCGGCTGCGATTTCGTGCCGGTCGGACTTGCGCTTGGCGAAGCCAAGCCGAAAACGATCGAGATCGGCGTGCCGGCGGTCCTCATTAGCCGCCAGATCATGGGGCCCGTATCCGTGCTGATCGCGTGGATCGCGAGCTTCGCGCTCTGAGCATCGGGAAGCGTCTCAAAAGTCCATGGTTCATTATCGCACGACGATCACCAGCGTTGGCCCTGACGTTGAAGAGCTTCTGGAAAGCGGCATGCTCATCCTCTTCGCGGATGGCGCGCCGCCGGAACTCGCCGAAGTCTCGGTGCAGCATCTGGTCGTCGATGGCCCAAGCGACTCCGCGCCTCTGGTTGGCGCGGAGATTCGCATCGGCGCGGTGTCCGCGCGTCTGACGGCGATCGGCGACCTCGCCTGGAAGAAGGTCGCCGACATCGGTCATGTCGTGGTCAATTTCAATGGCGCGTCGACCGCGCACAGGCCGGGCGAGTTGTCGGCGTCCGAAATCGACGCCGCGATCCTGGCGGCGGCGCTGCGGCCGGGCGCCGAAATCATCATCGTGGCTTGATCCAATTCGCGGAGTGGGAGTTCGGACATGAGGCTTGAGCGTGCCGTCAGGGTGCGCGTGCGCGAAGGTTTGCACGCGCGGCCGGCGACGGAGTTCGTCAAGCTCGCCAAGGCGTTTTCCGCCAATGTGGAGATATTCCGCGGCGACAGGAGCGCCAACGCCAAGAGTTCGGTCAAGCTGATGCTGCTTGGCGTGAAGGAGGATGACGACGTCGTCCTGCGCGCCGATGGTGATGACGCGGAGGAGGCGATCGCCAAACTCGCCGCCTTTGTCGAGACGCCCGGTGCCGGGCTTGATGCGCTGAAGCCCGCGGTTGCAGCAGCCGCGTCGTCGAGTGGTGGCGCGCAAGGCGTCGCTGCGAGCGAAGGCGTCGCGATCGGACCCGTCTTCGCCTATTTTCCCGAGCCGCTGATCGCGCCGCGCGCGACGATCGATACGGCCATGAGTGAAAGTGAGAAAGCGCGCTGCCGCGCGGCGCTCAACGCCGCGATCGCGGCGCTTGAACAGGATGCGGCGGAACGCAGCGCCGAAGATCGCCAGATCGCGAATGCGCTTATCGAGATCGCATGCGATGCGGAATTCACCGGCGATATCGAGCAGCGCATCGGCCATGGTCTCGATGCGGCCTCCGCGACGCTCGACGCCGGCGATGCGCTGGCGGCGCGTTTCGAGGCGCTCGACGATCCCTATCTCAGGGCGCGGGCGGAGGATGTGCGCGGCGTGGCCCGCAATGTCGCGCTCGCGCTGCTCGGGCGCAGCGAGGCGAGTCTTGCGGCGGTTCCGCAGGGATCAATTCTTGTCGCTGATGAGATCAGCGCCTGGGAATTCGCCAAGGCGCCGGTCGCCAACATCGCCGGCATTGTCGGGCTGAAGGGCGCCGCGACATCGCATGTCGCGATCATGGCGCGCGCGCATGGCGTTCCCGCCGTGCTTGGCTGCAACATCGAGCCGCGCCGCCTGCGCGAAGCCCATGTGATCGCGATCGATGGCGGCGCTGGCGCAGTGATTCTCGATCCTGACGAAACTCAGACGAAAGCGATGCATGCGCGCGTCGCTGCTGACCGAACCGCGCGCGCCGCGCTCGACGCCTGGCGCACGGTCGAACCGCGCACGCGCGAGGGAAAATGGATCGAAGTGCTCGCCAATATCGGCTCGCCGGCCGAGGTCGCGCCGGCGCTCAGATCAGGAGCCATGGGCGTCGGCCTGTTCCGCACCGAGCTTCTGTTCATGGAGCGCAAGGCGCCGCCAAGCGAGGATGAACAAGCCGAAATCTATGCGAAGGTGGCGAGCGCCTTCGCGCCGCATGCGGTCGTCATCCGCACGCTCGATGTCGGAGGCGACAAGCCGGTGGCGGGCATCGAGATTCCCCACGAAGACAACCCGTTTCTCGGCTGGCGCGGCGTCAGGCTCTGTCTTGATCGCCCTGATATTTTCAAGCCGCAGCTCAAGGCGATCCTGCGCGCCGCCGCGAGCGGCCATGTCAAGCTGATGATCCCGATGGTCGTCGATGTCGAGGAGGTCAGGAAGACGCGCGCGCTCATTGAGGAGTGTCGCGCCGAGCTTGCGGCGCAGTCGAAACCGTTCGGCGAGGTCGCGGTTGGAATCATGATCGAGACGCCCGCCGCCGCGTTGCTCGCCGACGAATTGGCGAAAGAGGTCGATTTCTTCTCGATCGGCACCAACGATCTCACGCAATATGTCATGGCGGCGGATCGCCTCAATCCGCGCGTGGCCTCGCTCAATCGCGCCGATCATCCCGCTGTGCTGCGCGCCATCGATCTCGTCTGCCGCGCAGCGCGCGCGGCTGACATTCCTGTCGCGGTCTGCGGCGAGGCGGCGGCCGATCCCGCGATGATTCCGAAGCTTGTCGCGCTCGGCGTCACAGAGCTCAGCATGAATCCGCCGGCGATCCCGCGCGCCCGCAAGCGCGTGACGGAAATCTAGCGTCGCTTCAAACGGCGTGCCCCGCGCGCGCCAGCACATTCGCCGCCGTGATTTCATCAGTGATGAAGACAGTCGGCTTCAAAAGCCGCATGGCGCCGATGATCGTGTCGACCTTGGTTGGCCCGCCTGACGTCAGAATGCGCACCGGCGCCGCCTGCATGGTTTCGACAGGCGCCGACATCACGCGTTGATTGATGGGATGATCGATCAGCCGCCCGTCAATGTCGAAATAATTATAGAGCACGTCGCCGACGGCGCCGCTCGCCGCGAGCCCGAGGCGATCCTCCTCCGAGATCAGGCCGAGGCGATAGGGCGTGCCGTCAGGCGTCACCGGGCCCACGCTGAGCAGCACGGCATCCATCGTTCCCGCAAGCTCGAACAATTCGTCGAGACCGCAATGCTCCACCAGCGCGCGCTTGGTTTCGGGCGCGTCGACGAGCGCCGGCGCCGCGATCAGATGGCACTCCGCCTGGAACAGGCGCGAGAACAGCCAGGCGAACTCCGACGGATTATATTGCTTCGCCTTGGTGAGGCCGCCGAGCAGCGAGATGACAGAGACGTTGGCGAGCGGTTGTTCGTCGATCGAGGCGAGCGAGCGGATCAGCGTGCGGCCCCAGCCGACGCCGATCTTCATGTCGGCCCGCATCAGCGACGAGATGAAGGGCCCGGTCGCAGCGCCGATCACGGCGGTCGGGTCGGCGTCCGGCGAGGAGAGGGGCGCGACGATCGCTTCCTTGAGGCCGAACGCCTTCTGCAGCGCGAATTCGAGGCGCGGCAGCTCCGCCACGTCGCGGCTGAGCGAAATCTTCACCTCATGCAGGGCGCGCGCGTCCGACAGCAGCCTGACCACGGTGACGCGGCCGATGCCCAGCGTCTCCGCGATCTCGTGCTGGGTCATCTCCTCGACATAGTACATCCAGGCGATCCGCAGCCTGAGGCGCTTGGAGCGCCGCCCGACCGGGCCCGGCTCCTCCCGCGCGCTTTCCTTCGCGCTTGCGCGAACGCCCTTTTCCCTCTTCGCCATGCTCCCCCATCCGCGGTCG
This sequence comes from Terrirubrum flagellatum, assembly GCF_022059845.1. Taxonomy (GTDB): domain Bacteria; phylum Pseudomonadota; class Alphaproteobacteria; order Rhizobiales; family Beijerinckiaceae; genus Terrirubrum; species Terrirubrum flagellatum. The sequence continues at coordinate 173,141 of NZ_CP091854.1, forward strand.
AATCCGCAAGGCTGGCGCACCATGCGCTGTTCGCGGAGCGACCGCAAATCGCTGGCGTCGTCCCTTGCGCACGCGGCCGGAAATGCTGATCCTCATGCAAAAGAGGTTGGGAGGATTTGATGCGCATCGCCCGTTATGGCGCGGCTGTCGCCGCCATTCTGTTTCTTGCCGCAGGATCAGCCGCGGCGCGCATCACACGCATCGAGATCACGAAGACGGAGCCCGCCTATGGCGGACAGAGTTTCGGCGCGGTCGGCGCCTATGAGCGCGTCATCGGCAAGGCCTATGGCGAGGTCGATCCGGAGGCTGCTGCGAATGCGCGCATCCAGGATCTGAAACTCGCACCGCGCAATGCGAAAGGCTTGGTCGAATATTCGACCGACATCGATATCCTGAGGCCGAAGGACGCCGACAAGGGCAATGGCGTCCTGCTCTTCAATATTCTCAACCGCGGCAACAAGGGGCTCGTGAATCCGTTCAATCTCGGCGACATCGGCGTCGTCGCCGACATGAACGCCGTGACGAAAGCAGGCGATGGATTTCTGGAGCGGCAGGGCTTCACGCTGATCTGGTTCGGCTGGCAGGCGGATATTCTGCCCGGCATGGATCGCATGACGATGAAGGTTCCCGCCGCGACCGGTCCGGGCGGCGCGCCGATCACGGGCGTCGTGCGCGCCGAACTCATCGTGCAGGCGGCGACGAAGACGCTCAATCTGTCGAGCGGCTGGTTCACCGGCCTCACGCATGATTCCTATCCGACGGTCAGCCTCGACAATCAGACGCCGCTTGCCGACGGGTTTGTTCCCACTCTCACAGTGCGCGCGAAGGAGAATGCGCCGCGCGTTGCGATTCCGAACACGGAATGGAGCTTCGCCGCCTGCACGGAAGGAGCGGAGCCGAAATCGGACGCGAAGAAAATCTGCCTGCCCGCAGGCTTCCAGCCCGGCCGCATCTACGAACTGATTTATCGCGCCAGGGATCCGCTGGTGCTCGGCCTCGGCTACGCCGCCGCGCGCGACCTCGCAGCCTTCCTCAAGAATGCGCGGGCCGATGATTCAGGCGCTGCGAATCCGATCGCGCGCCGCGGCCAGAAGGCGATCGTGATGGGCACGTCGCAGTCGGGGCGCTTCATCCGCACTTTCATCCATCTCGGCTTCAATCGCGGCGAGGATGGCGAGCGCGTCTATGAAGGCGCGTTTCCGCATATCGGCGGCGGATTGCTGCCGCTGTCGTTGCGCTTCGCGCAGCCGGGCCGAGCTTGGGGCGATCAGATCGATCATCTCTATCCCGCCTATGACTTCCCCTTCAATTATGCGCATGTCGAGGACCCGCTGACGGGCCGCGCGCAGGGCATCTACGATCGCTGCACGGCGACGCAGACATGCCCGCTGCTGTTTCATGCCGCGACCGCGCTGGAGATCTGGGAAGGGCGGCAGTCGCTTGGCCTCACCGATCCGCTTGGCCTGCGTGACGTGCCCGATCTGCCCTCGACGCGCACCTATATCATGGCGTCGACGCAGCACGGGCCTGCGCCCTTGCCGCTGCCGACCGCCGAGCCGTTCGGCAATTGCGCGCAGCAATCGAATCCCAATCCACACACCTTCACCATGCGCGCGCTGCTGATGGCACTGACAGGATGGGTGCGCGACGGCGTCGAGCCGCCGCCTTCGGCCGTTCCGACGATTGCGTCGGGCACGCTCGTCTCGCCTGATCTCGTGCGCTTCCCCGCCATTCCCGCAAACGCCTATGGAAATGTGCGTCGCCCGGCCGTGCGCTATCTCGGCGTCACCAATCCGCTGCATCCGCTCGATTACGGCCCGCTCTATGACGCGGCGGATGGTTCTGGCATGATCACCGTCGAGCCGCCGGCGCCAAAGCCCGGCCTTTACGGGCTGCGTGTGCCGCAGGTCGATTCCGACGGCATCGACGTTGCGGGCATTCGCAACGTCTATCTCGAAGCGCCCATCGGCACTTACACCGGCTGGAACCTGTTCCGGAAGGAGCGATTCGAGGATGGCTTCTGCAACTTCTCCGGCAGCTTCATTCCTTTCGCGCGCACGAAGCAGGAACGGCTCGACGCCGGCGATCCACGTCTGTCGCTGGAGGAGCGCTATCCCACGCCGCAGGCCTACGCCGAAGCGGTGAAGAAGGCCGCGACGGCGCTCGTCGGCAAGCGCTTCCTGCTTCAGGAGGACGCCGATCTTCTGATCGGGCAGGCTTCGACGGAAGGCATCCGCCTCGCGCCCTGAGCGCGGGGCCTGATTTTGGTCGCATTTATTTCGGAGGCCGCGTTGTGGCGCGATCGCGCGCCGCAACTGAACCTTTCGCGGCTTTACGCATTAGCGGACTGTCAAACCGCCAATGACTCACGATCTCGATCTCGCCCCTATTGGAAACTGTTCGGTCAGTGCGCTGCTCGACCGGCAGGGCCGCTTCGTCTGGGCTTGCGCCCCGCGCGTCGACAGCGATCCCTTGTTTTCTAATCTTCTGAGCGGCGTCGCCGCGACCGATCCCAACGCGCGCGGCGTCTGGGCGATCGATGTCGAGAACGCCGCGACGACGACGCAGAGCTATCTCCGCAACACGCCGATCTTGCGCACGGAGATCGTCGACAAGGATGGCGGCGCGGTCGAGATCATCGATTTCTGCCCGCGCTATCCGCAATGGGGACGCGTCTATCGACCGATCGCCTTCCTGAGGCGCGTGCGCGCCCTGCGCGGCAGCCCGCGCATCACGGTGCGGCTGAAACCGGCCGCGGACTGGGGCGGCCGCGATGCGCCGACGACATCCGGCTCGAATCACATCCGCTATTCCTGCGCCGAACTGGTGCTGCGGCTGACGACGAATTGTCCCGCCTCGCACATCCTCAATCAGCGCACCTTCCGGCTGGAGAAGCCGCTCGGATTCTTTTTCGGTCCGGACGAGCCGCTCAACGCCGACGTGCTCTCGACGATCGATCGCATGTTGTCGGAGACGGATTCCTACTGGCGGGAATGGGTGCGCACGCTGGCGACGCCGCTCGACTGGCAGGATGTCGTCATCCGCGCGGCGATCACGCTGAAGCTCTGCGCCTATGAGGAGACGGGCGCGATCGTCGCGGCGCTCACCACCTCGATCCCCGAAGCGCCGAACAGCGGCCGCAACTGGGATTATCGCTACTGTTGGGTTCGCGACGCCTATTATGTCGTGCAGGCGCTCAATCGACTCGGCGCAACAGATATTCTCGAAAATTATCTCGGCTATCTCCGCAATCTCGTGCATTCCGCCAATGGCGGCCATATCCAGCCCGTTTATGGTGTGGGCTACGAGCCGGCGCTCACCGAGCGCATGATCGAGACGTTGCCGGGTTATCTCGGCATGGGCCCGGTGCGCGCCGGCAATCAGGCCTATGAGCATTATCAGCACGACGTTTACGGCCAGATCATTCTCTCCAACACGCAGGCCTTCTTCGATCAGCGCCTGCTGCGGCCCGCGACGATCTCGGATTTCGAGGCGCTGGAGAAGGTCGGCGATCGCGCCTATGCGCTGCACGATCAACCCGACGCGAGCCTCTGGGAGTTTCGCGGCCGCGCCGCGATCCACACCTATTCGGCGATCATGTGCTGGGCCGCCTGCGACCGTCTCGAGAACGCCGCGCGGGCGCTCGGCCTGATGGATCGCGCCGAACACTGGCGGGAACGCGCAGCGGAAGTCCGCGCGAAGATCGAGAGCAGCGCCTGGAACGAAAAGATCGGGCGTTACGCCGCGAGCTTCGGCGGCGACGAGATCGACGCCAGCCTCCTGCAGCTCGTCGATCTCCGATTCCTGCCGCCTGACGATCCGCGCTATCTCGCCACGCTCGCCGCGATCGAGAAAGAGCTGAAGCACGGCGATTTTCTCTGGCGCTATAACAGGCCCGATGATTTCGGCGACCCTGAGACCGCGTTCAATGTCTGCACCTTCTGGTTCATCGAGGCGCTGCATCTCGCAGGCCGCGGCGAGGAGGCGCGCAAGCTGTTCGATTCGATGTTGAGTCGGCGCACGCAGGCGGGGCTTCTGTCGGAAGACATCAGCCTGACCGATGGCAGGCTCTGGGGAAATTACCCCCAGACCTATTCGCTGGTCGGGCTGATCAATTGCGCCGTGCTGCTCAGCCGCCCGTGGAGCGCGGTGCGCTGACGCGCTTCGTGGCGGTCACGCCGCGGGGCGCGACGCCGCCTCCGTCTCGAATTGCGGCTCCGGCGTCGCCAGCAGCGCGGTGACGAAACTGTCCCGCCAGGCGGTGACGTCATGCTGCTGCACACCATGCATCAGCGACTCCCAGCGCTGGCGCCGTTCGGCGAGTGGCATCGAGAGCGCGCGCCGCACCGCGTCCGCCACCTCCTCGCGGCTGAAGGGATTGACGATCAGCGCATCCTTCATTTGCGCGGCGGCGCCGGCGAATTCCGACAATACGAGAACGCCGGGATTGGCTGAATCCTGTGCGGCGACATATTCCTTGGCGACGAGATTCATGCCGTCGCGATGCGGAGTGACAAGGCCGACCCGCGCGGCGCGATAGATGCCGGCGAGCTCGTCGCGCCGATAGGAGCGATTGACATAACGAATCGGCACCCATTCGATTGTAGAGAAAGCGCCGTTGATGCGGCCCGACACCATGTCGAGTTTGGCGCGAATTTCCTGATAGGCTTCGACTTCATCGCGGCTCGGGGTTGCGATCTGCAGCAAAAAGATTTTTTCATGCAGCTCCGGGTTTTTCGTGAGCAGCTCTTCGTAAGCGAGAAAGCGGTCTTCGAGACCTTTGGAATAATCAAGCCGGTCGACGCCGACAATCATGTCGCGGCCGGCGCGGCTCTCCGTCATCTTGTCATAGACGCCGCGCGCGCGTTCGGACTCGATCGCATGCGCGAACTCCGCCGCGTCAATGCCGATCGGAAAGGCGCCGACCTTCGACTGCTTGCCGTTCAGATTGACCGTGCCGTCGGGCTCAAGCGTTCCGCCGGCGATATGCACGATGTAGTCCGTGAATGATTCGCGCGAATCCTCGGTCTGGAAGCCGATGAGATCATAGTCGAGGATCGCTTCGACAAGATGATCATGGCCGGGAAGGATGGTGAACAGACGCCGCGCCGGCCATGGAATATGAAGAAAGAAGCCGATGCGATTTTTCACGCCGCGACGCCGGAGTTCGCGCGCCAGCGGAATCAGGTGATAATCCTGCACCCAGATGAGATCGTCCGGCTCGATGAGAGGCAGCACGGTTTCAGCAAACCGCATATTGACGCGCTCATAACCTTCGCTGAACGAACGGTCATATTGCGCGAGATCCATGCGAAAATGGAACAGCGGCCAGAGCGTGCGATTGGCGTAGCCGTTGTAATATTCCTGACGATCCTGTTCTTCGAGGTCCATGAGCGCGACGGTGACGCCGCCAATTCGCTGCATCGAGAGCTGACCGGTGAATGTCTCCGTCGTATGGCCGCTCCATCCGAACCACACGCCGGTATATTCGCGCAACGCCGCAGACAGAGCCATGGCGAGGCCGCCAGTCGTGCCGACGGCGGAATCTTCGGGCGGATTGACCCGGTTGGAAATGACGATCAGGCGGCTCAACGCATCAGCTCCATGTGGAAGGTTTGATTTTCGGCGCTCTGTTCGAGCCACGCGATGACGGCGTCGACATCGGAAAGCCGCGCATGCGCGAGCGTATTCTGGCGCGAGCCGACGATAATTCCGACGCCGCCCATGGCGATCGCTGCGGCGAAGCCTTTTTCATCGGTCAAATCATCGCCGATGAAGACCGGGATGGCGCCGCGAAAGGGCGCTTCGGCCATGAACGTCTTGACCGCATCGCCCTTGTCGCGTCCCGGCGTCAGGAGCTCGACGACCATCGATCCTTCCTGCAAATGCAAACCGCAAGCGTCCGCGACATGCACGGCGATCTGGCGCGCGAGCGGGCCGATCTCGGGATTCTTGCGATAGTGCAGCGCGACGCTCAACGGCTTGACTTCGAGCACCACGCCCTGATGCGCGCGCGTGAAACTGGCGAAGAGATCAACGGCCTGCGGCAACGAACTGTGACCGGGCGTCTCGCGCACATGTCCGTAACGATCGCGCCATTGCAGACCATGCACGCCCGCGACCGTCATGATGGCGCGTTCGAGAATCCGGTCGATCTCATCGATCGAGCGCCCGCTGATCACTGCCAGACGTTCGTTCAGGATTTCATTGAGCCGGAGAAGCAGATTGGTCCGCCGCGGCGTGGGAACGACGGCCTGCGGCGTGGCCGCGAATGGCGCCAGCGTGCCGTCGAGATCGAGAAACAGCGCGCAATTCGCGACTTTCAGCGTCAGATGAGACGCCTGTTTCTCTTCATCGTCCTGTTGTTTTTGACTGGCTTGTTCGAGCACGGACATACCTCGGTTGGAGGAAACGTCCGAAATGAGGGAAAGTTCCCTCAGAGCGAAAAATATCTGCGCGCGGTTATGATGACAGTCCTATTTATCGCACGCTTGATGGCAAGAATTTGATCGCGAGAATTCGCCGCTGAAAGAGATCATGCGCGACGGATCGCGTGGGCGCAACAATCAAAGCCGTGATTCAAACCCATGGCGGCTTCGAATCGGCGCCGTTTTCACGAGCGAAACGCGGCCGCCATTATGCGATCTTTATGACGTTTCGCTTCAGGCGGCATGGAAATCCTATGATCACGCGCCTTATGTGATTGGCGCACAAATCTCCGGAGGCGCGTGCGGTCAGGATCATGAACATGCGTTTTCTTCTCTGGCTCAACGCCCTGATGTCGCGGAATCTCCGCGCGCATGGACGCTCTCTCGCCTGTCCGGCACGTAAATACGCGATGCGCCAGATCACGCCGCATTTTGATTGAATTAATCAAAATGCGGGAACGTGATCGATTCCCAAAGTTTGGAGCATGGCTCTCGCGGAGCGAACGCTTGCGTTCGTCCGGAAAACCGGTTCCCACTTTTTCGCGCCATGCTCTAGCGTTTGCGCCGCGCCTTGATGCGCGCGATCGTCTCCGCATCGTCAGGCTGGATGTGACGGCCGCGCTCCATGATCTCGAGCGAATATTCCTCGTAGGTGAGGCCGGCTTTCTCGGCCTTCTCCAAACGGAAGAGCTGGATGTCGCGCGGCTTGCGCCATGCGGCGCGATGGGCGCGCCGCCAGCAGACATAGCGGTAGATATGTCCCTCGCCCCAGGGCGGGCCTTCATAATCGTCCAGCGCCGGGCCGCCATTGTGCCCTGACGCCGGCGGCGGGACTTGCGCGTCGTCCATGAATTCTCCGTGCGAAGCGACGGCATCGTGCGGCGCGCTGATTCTGCACACAAGCGCCAAGCCCGCGCATTTGCGCTGTGGCAGGGCCGATTCCACGACATGGCGCGGCGCAAGGGGCGTTCGCGGGCGCTACGCATATTTCCGGAGTCGGATGCAGGCATGATGAAAACGGCGGGGATCGCCTGATATCGGGCTCTGGCGCCGCGATCCGCCCGCCCCGGGGCCGAATGAACCTGGTTTACGAAACCTCTATTTAAACTTTGAGGTTCAAAAACGGGAGATTGGAGATCCGGGGTTGCGATGCGGAGGAAAGCGCTGATCGCCGCGATGCTCGGCTTCGTAACAGCGGGGCTCTGCGCGATCGCGACCGCCGCAGCGGAAACCGGCGTGAGCGCCGACAGGATCCTGTTCGGTCAGGCGGCCGTCATGGAGGGGCCGGCCTCTTCCCTCGGCAAGGGGATGCAGGAGGGCCTCCTGGCCGCCTTCGCCGAAGCGAACCGACGCGGCGGCGTGAAGGGGCGAAAGCTCGATCTGCTGAGCCGTGACGACGGTTATGAGCCCAAGCTGTCGATCGAGGCGACGCACAGGCTGCTCGATGACGACAAGGTCTTCGCGCTGATCGGTCCCGTCGGCACGCCGACATCCGCCGCGACGCAACCTGTGGCCGCCGAAGCGGGCGCGCCTTTCATCGGCGCTTTCACCGGCGCCGAAGTGCTGCGTCAGCAAGATAAGACCAACGTCGTCAATATTCGCGCGTCCTATTTTCAGGAAACTGAAACGATGGTCGAGCGGCTGACGAAGGATCTTGGCGTCACGCGCATCGCAGTCTTCTATCAGGACGATGCGTTCGGCCGGGCTGGCCTCGCCGGCGCGCAGCGCGCGCTCGAGCGCCGCAAGATGAATCTCGTCGCGGAAGGCTCCTATCAGCGCAACACGACAGCGGTGAAGCGCGCCCTGCTCGATGTCAGGCGTGGGCGACCGGAAGCGGTGATCATGGTCGGCGCCTACAAGCCCTGCGCCGAGTTCATCCGGCTGGCGCGCCGCCTGGAGATGGATGCGGTGTTCGTCAACATCTCTTTCGTCGGCAGCGACGCTCTTGCGGCGGAGCTTGGCCGCGATGGCGCTGGCGTGGTGATCACGCAAGTCGCGCCGTTCCCGGGCGATGCAAAAGTTCCCATTGTCGCGCAGTATCGCGCCGCTCTCGCCGCAGCCAATCCCGCGGCGAAGCCCGGATTTGTTTCGCTTGAAGGCTATATCGTCGGCCGCGCCACGATCGCCGCGCTGGAGAGCATCGCCGGAGAGCCCGATCGCAAGACGCTCCTGAGCGCGTTCGCGAATATGCGGAATTTCGATCTCGCCGGCCTGAAGCTGACATTCGGACCGCAGCGCAATCAGGGGATGGACCAGGTCTTTCTGACCGTGATCGACGCGGACGGCGCGTTGCGGCCCGTGACGTCGTTGAAGCGGGCGGGCGAATGACGTTGCAAGAGCCCGTCGCGGAGGGACAAGCGACTCGCGGAGCGAAGACGATTGGCGTCGGCATTCGCGGAACGCTGACGATCGCCTTCTCGATCGTCGCAGTTCTGACGCTGGTCGCCACCGCCGTCGCCCTGTTCTCGTTTCAGCGCATCAATCAGGCTTTCGAGCGCGTATCCGACGATGGCATTAAGGCGATCACGAGCTCGCTCGATCTCGCGCGCCGCGCCGCCGAAATCACATCCGCCGCGCCAAGCCTCATCAGCGCGCCGTCGTCGAATGACGTGGCGGCGATCCGCCGCTCACTGGAAGCATGGCGCGGGGCCGCGGCGGAATCGTTGACGCGGCTCGATGGCACCTCCATTGGCCGCGGCGCCGTCCGCGATCTCAGCGCCTATTTGCGCGCGCTCGACGAGAACATGGGAGCGCTCGCGCCCGTCGTGGAGACGCGGCTCACAACGATGGCGACCCGCGAGCGGATGTCAGTCGCCGCGGCCGAAGCGCATGAGCGCCTGTCGGCGGAGATGGCGACGCTGATCGACGACGCGTCTTTCAAGCTGCTGTTCAATCTGGAAGACCCGACGCGCCGCCCGCCGGGCAACGCGGCGCTGGCGTCGAAGCTGGTCGAGAGCGACGGTCGCTCGCTGCTCGATCTGATGGATGTTCGCGCCGAGGCCAACCTTGTGCTGGGCCTGTTGTCGGAAGCCTCTCTCGCGCCACGCGCCGAGCTGCTGGCGCCGCTGCAGGATCGCTTTCTGGCGAGCAGCGTGCGGGCCCGCAAGGCCGCGGCGCAGATCGATTCCGCGCCGCGCGTTCGCGCCCGCCTTGAGGAGCTGCTGAAATATGGCGAGGGCGCCGACAGCGTCTTTGCGCTGCGGCGGCGCGAGCTCGCCTCGACAGCCGAGGGGCTTGCGCTGGTGCAGACGACGCGGGCGGCGGCGGGGCGCGTGTCGGATGAAGTGAGCCGCTTCGTCGATCTCGCGCGCGGCAATGCGGAGCGCGCGATCGCTTCTTCGGAAGACACCATCTCCTCGGCGCGCAATCTGCTGATCATCCTGACGCTGCTGAGCTTCCTGTCTGCTGTCGGGCTCGGCTGGCTCTATGTCGGACGCAGGGTCGCGAGACGGCTTGGCGCGCTCAACCATTCCATGATGGCGCTGGCGTCAGGCGATCTCGATGCGCCGATCGATCTGCGCGGCCGCGACGAGATATCGAGCATGGCGAAAGCCGTGGAGGTCTTCCGTAGCAACGGGCGAATCGCGCGCGAACTTGGCGCGGAGCAATTGGGCGCCCAGGCCGAACGGGAGCGGCGTCATCAGGCGATCGAGCGCCATATCGGCGAGTTCGACGGGAAAGTGCTCGCCTTGCTGCGCACGCTCGCCTCTTCGTCGGAAAACATGCGGGCGACGGCCGGCGCCATGACGGCGACCGCGGAAGAGGCGACCCATCAGGCGTCGTCGGTCACGGCGGGCTTCGGCGACGCCATGTCGAACGCTCAAAACGTCGCGGCGGCGGCGGAAGAAATGTCGATGACCATCTCCGACATCGGTGGAAAGATCGCCATCGCATCGGAAGTCGCGGGCGCGGCGGTCGCTGAATCCAAGCGCACGGACGGCATTGTTCGCGGCCTGTCGGAATCGGCGTCGCGGATCGGCGATATTGTCGAACTCATTCACACGATCGCGGCGCAGACCAATCTGCTGGCGCTCAACGCCACGATCGAGGCGGCGCGCGCTGGCGACGCCGGCAGGGGATTTGCAATCGTGGCGCAGGAGGTCAAGGCGCTGGCGCATCAGACGGCGCGCGCGACCGAGGACATTTCCACCCAGATCGCCGAAATCAGGGGATCGACGCTCAGCGCGGTCGACGCCATCAAGGGCATCGGCGACACGATCCAGCGCATCAATCAAATCTCGATCGCGATTTCGTCGGCGATGTCCGAACAGAAAGCCGCGACCAACGAGATCGCGCTCAGGACGCAACAGACCGCGGACGGAACGCGGCAGGCGCATGACCGCATGGCGCATGTCAATGAAGCGGCGCGACGGGCCGGCGTCGTCTCCAACGAAGTCATGACCGCCGCGGCCGCGCTCGACGCCGAATCGGGCGAGTTGCGCGCGACGGTCGATCTGTTCCTCGGCCAGATCAGGAGCGTCAGCGCCGGGCGCTAGCGCCTGAGCAGCGCCTCGCGCCAGCCTTATGTCAGAAGCGACACCAGCCATTCCGGATGGATGCTCCAGCCGAGGAAGCCCGCAAACACCATGACGATTCCGGCTGCGCCGCAGAACCAGCCGAATATCATCACGGGCCAGACCTCGACCAGCACCGCGACCGCCGACACCGCGATGGCGACGGAGAGAAACGCGTCGGCCATATCGAACTGATCGTCGCGGAAGCTCAGCTTCTCGATCATCGGCTTGAACTCGCGCGCTTTCTTCAACAGTTCTTCGGCGCGCGCGCTCAGGCGCTTCTGATCCGCTTCGGCCGTCGCCATCTCCGCTTTCAGCGCATCGTTTGTGGCGCCGCCGGCTTCCTGCACCTTGAACAGCGATATCTTCATCTCGGCGAGCGAGACGCGCGTGCGCATCGTGTCATATTCAAGCCAGGTGTCGACTTCGTCGGTCTTCGCCTGCTGCATCGCCTGCACGATGTTGTCGTCCTTGATCTTGGCGACGGCGATGAACACCGACAGCAGCACCACGGTCAGCGCGGCAAGATTGGTCAATGTCCGGCTTTTCGCTTCGGCCTTCACCTCGACTTCCATTGCGTTCCCCCCGTTCTGCGACTCACGCCTGTTTGCGATGCTGCACGCTTCGGCCGGCGCGCCAAGCGGGCGCGTCAGGATGCCGCTTCACGGAGGGGGAGTTGACTTTGCGGCCGGTCGGCGGAATTAGTAACCGAACGGTTACATCGGCAGCCGGCGCCTGACATGACGGGCGCTCAGCCAACGAAAAGAACAGACGCAGGCGACAACGTATCGCCCGCCAGACCAGGGAGAACGGCCATGAATCGCACAGGCGTAAGCAGGCGCAGTTTTGTCGGAGCCGGGGCGGGCGCTCTGGCGATGGGGCTCGGGAGCCGTGGCGCGAGCGCGGAGGATATCCGCCTGCGCATGTATTGGTGGGGCTCGCAGGACCGCTCGAAGCGCACGCTCGCCGTCGCTGATCTCTTTTCGCAGAAAAATCCGAGCATCAAGCTCACCGGTGAGACGACCGGCGCCGATTACTGGACCAAGCTCGCGACGCAGATGGTCGGCCGCAACATTCCCGACGTGTTCCAGCTCGAGCCGACCACGCTGCCGGACTATGCGCGGCGCGGCGCCTGCGCGCCGCTCGACGCCTATATGCCCAAGACGCTCAATATCGAAGGGTTCGGCAAGAACATCATCGATCTCTGCCGCGTCGACGGAAAGGTGTGGGGCGTCGGCCTCGGGCTCAATTCGTTTTCGATGCTCTATGACACCGAAGCTTTCGCGCAGGCGAAGATTGCGCCGCCGACCGAGAAGACCACCTGGAAGGAGTTCGCGGACATGTCCGTCGAGCTCACCAAGGCGCTGAACAAGCCGAATTACTGGGGGGCGCCCTACGGCGCGCGCTATCACTACGCGTTCGACGTGTGGTTGCGCCAGCGCGACAAATTCATCTTCACGGCCGAAGGCAAACTCGGATTCAAGGCGGACGATCTCGCCGAGTTCTACGCCTATTGGGAGGATATCCGGAAGCGTGGCGGCTGCACCCCGGCCGATGTGCAGGCGCTCGATCAACTCCAGATCGATTCCAACGCGCTGGCGCTCGGCAAATCAGCGATCGCGCTCGCCTATTCCAACCAGCTCGTGGGCTATCAGCTCCTGAGCAAGAACAAGCTTGCGTTGACAACTTTCCCGATGACGGAAGGCTCGAAATCGTCGGGCCATTATTATCGCCCGGCGCTGATCTGGAGCGTCGGCGCCACATCGAAGAATCCGGAAGCGGCCGCCGCCTTCATCAGCTTCTTCGTCAATGATCCCAAGGCTGGTGAAGTCCTTGGCGTCGAGCGCGGCGTGCCGATGTCGCCGGCGATCCGCGAAGCGATCCTGCCGACGCTGAACGACACCGAGCAATTGACCGTGAAATACGTCAACCTGCTCGCCGACAAGGCGATCGCTTATCCGCCGCCGGCGCCGAAGGGAGCGCAGGAATTCGAGCGCACCGTGTTGCGCCCGGTCGCGGATCAGCTCGCTTTCGGCAAGCTCACCGTGGCTGAAGCGGCGAAGCAGGTGGTCGACTCCGGCGCGCGCGTTCTGTGAGCCAAAAAAAGCAGGCGCTGATCGTCTGGGGCGGCTGGCCGGGTCACGAGCCCGAAGCCTGCGCCGCTGTCATCGCCGGCCTGCTGCGCGAAGAAGGTTTCGAGGTTCAGTCGACGCCTGATTTCAACGCCTTTGGCGACGCCTCCGTGCATCGCATGAATCTCGTCGTGCCCGTGATCACGCGCGCGAAGATCGAGAAGGGGCCGCTCGACAATCTCGTCGCAGCGGTCCAGTCGGGCGTCGGACTCGCGGGATGTCATGGCGGCCTCGCGGGCTCATTCCGCGAGGAGGTCGCGTTTCATTTCATGTGCGGCTGCCAGTGGGTCGCTCATCCCGGCAACATCATTCCGTTCCGCGTCAATGTGACGAAGCCGGGCGATCCCGTCATGAAGGGGATCGCTGATTTCGATTATCTCTCGGAACAGTATTTCCTGCATGTCGATCCCTCGATCGAGACGCTGGCGACAACGACCTTCTCCGGCGAACATGCGCCCTGGACAAAGGGCGTCGTCATGCCGGTGGTCTACAAGAAGCATTACGGCGAAGGCCGCGTGTTCTACAGCGCGCTCGGCCATTCCGCGTGCGAGTTCGAGCATGAGGCGATGCGAACGCTCCTGAAGCGCGGCATGCTCTGGGCGGCGCGCTGAACTTTTCGATCTGGACTACGGCTATGACATCCCTAAACGCAAGCGCCGCCGATCGCGCGATGCGCGGCAATCCTCTGGCGACGCGCGCCGATGCGCAGAGGCTTCTGCTCGATCTGTGCAAGCCGCTTGAGCCCTATTTTAGCCCGGGCCGCGCGCAGGTGAAACTCGGCGAGGATGGCGCCCATTTCGATCGCAAGGCGGCGTGGTTCGAAGGCTTCGCACGCCCGCTCTGGGGGCTTGCGCCGCTTCACGCCGGCGGCGGCGCATTCGACTCCTGGAAATTGTTCAGCGATGGAATCGTCAGCGGCGTCGACCCTGATCATCCCGAATATTGGCGGCTGACGGAAAATCACAATCAACGCTCGGTGGAGATCGCGGCGCTGGGCTTCGCGCTCGCGCTCGCGCCCGACAAATTATGGGAGCCGCTGTCGCAAAGGACGCGCGAGCAGCTCGCGGCGTGGGTCGGCCACATCCAGCGTGTGCAGATGGCCGACAATAACTGGCGGTTCTTCCCCGTGATGGCGGGGCTCGGCCTGAAAAAAGTCGGCGTCGCCATAGACGAGGCCGTTCGCGATGCGCATCTCAAGCGGCTCGATGAATTCTATCTCCGCGACGGCTGGTACATGGACGGCCCCGGCGGCCACATCGACCATTACAATGGTTTCGCGCTGCAATTCTACGGGCTGATCTACGCGCGGCATGAGGAGGCGCGCGATCCCGCCCGCGCCAAGCTCTATCGCGATCGCGCGACGGAGTTCGCGCAGAATTTCAGACACTGGTTCGGCCGCGACGGCGCCGCGCTCGCGATCGGCCGTTCGCTGACCTATCGCTTCGCCATGGCGGGCTTCTGGGCCGCGCTCGCCTATTCCAACACGGAAGCGCTGCCCTGGGGCGAAATTCGCGGGCTATGGGCGCGGCAGATGCGCTGGTGGCTCGACAAGCCGATCCTCAATGCGGCCGGTCATCTCTCCGTCGGTTTCGCCTGGCCGAATTATCTCATGAGCGAGGAATATAATTCGCCAGGCTCGCCCTACTGGGCGTTCAAGGCGTTCCTGCCGCTGGCGCTGCCGGCGACGCATCCCTTCTGGACGGCGCCGGAAGCGGAGCTTGCGCCGCTGGAGAAGCCGCTCGCCGTGCGCGGCGCGTCGATGCTGATCCAGCGCGAGAAGGACGATGCAATCGCGCTGCCGGCTGGACCCGTGCGGCTCGATATGCGCAACTCGCGCGACAAATACGGCAAGTTCGCTTATTCCTCGCGCTTCGGCCTATGCGTCGAAGCCGAGCGCTGGATCACTCACGGCTTCATCGGCGACAATATTCTCGCGGTCAGCGCCGATGGCGTCGACTATCGCGCGCGCGGCGCGATCGATGCGAAGCGGATCGGCGATCAATGGATCGAAACACGCTGGTCGCCGACGAGCGGCGTCGCCATCACGACATTGCAATCCTTCGTGCGCGGCTGGGAGCTGCGCATCCATGATGTCTCGACGGACAAACCGTTGAAGACCGTCGAGGCCGGCCATTGCGTTCCCGCGCGCGTCGGCTCGCGCGGCAAGCTGCGCGCCAGCTTGAATGCGCTGGCGACGGAAAATTCAGGCGCGACGCTTCTCGTCGATGACGGGCATCGCAGCGCGATTGTTGATTGCAGCGGCGGCCGATCGGCGGGCGCCGCGGATGCTGCGCCGAACACCAACATGATGTTCCCGCATGCGGCGGTTCCCTATCTCGCGGGGGCGCTCGACGCGGGACGTCATTTGCTCGTCACCGCTTCGCGCGCGGCGTTCGATGAAGTGGAGAGCGCCGTGTGGAGCGCGCCGTCAGCCGATGAGATCGCTGCTATTCTGAAGGCTGCCGATTGGCCTTCCCGGACGATCGCAGGCGCGACAAGCGCGATGCAGACGGTGCGGTTGGAACGGGTTCTGTAGAGCGTTTCCCGTTATGAGGCCGTCATGCCCGCGCTTGTCGCGGGCATCCACGTCTTGTTTGAACAATCCAAAGACGTGGATGGCCGGAACAAGTCCGGCCATGACGAAACCTTAAATCATCGCAAACGGAAAATGCTTTAGGCGAGCCTATCCAGCAGCGCGAGATCGACCGCGTGCTGCAACGGCTCGCCGCTGATGTAGCGCCGGATTTCATCCGCAATCAACGCGCCGAGCCGTTCGCGCTCGACGCCCAGCGCGCCGGCGATGTGCGGCGTCAGCACGACATTCGGCAACGAATAGAGCGGCGATTCCGGCGGCAGCACCTCCGGTTCCGTCACGTCGATGAAAGCGTTGAAGCGGCCGCTCGCAAGCTCGGCCTCCATCGCCGCGTGATCGACGAGCGCGCCGCGCGCGGTGTTGATGAAGGTCGCGCCATTGCGGATGAGTGAGAGGCGCCGCGCATCGAGCATGTGGCGCGTCGCTGGCGTCGAGGGCGCATGCAGCGAGACCACGTCGGACGCGCGCAGGAGATCGTCAAGCTCCAGAAGCGTCGCGCCCATGGCAGTCGCGTCCGCGGCCGACACGAAGGGATCATGCAGCAGAATATCGAAATCGAACGGTTTCAGCAGTTCGATCACGCGCCTGCCGATGCGTGAGGCGCCGATGATGCCGATGATCTTGCGATAGTTGCCGATCGGCTCGTCAGCGATCGTCATCGCCTGTCGCGCGCCGCGACTCTGCGCATATTGATCGCGAAAGCGGAAGACGGCCTTGTTGGCGAACAGG
The DNA here is from genome assembly GCF_022059845.1 of Terrirubrum flagellatum. GTDB lineage: Bacteria > Pseudomonadota > Alphaproteobacteria > Rhizobiales > Beijerinckiaceae > Terrirubrum > Terrirubrum flagellatum. The sequence goes on from NZ_CP091854.1 coordinate 189,537, forward strand.
ATCGCCGCCAGCGTGAATTCCGCCACTGGCAGCGCATTGGCCGCGCCGGCCTGCGTGACCAAAACGCCGCGCGCGAGAATCTCGGGCGCGATGAAGGTCTTCACCGTGCCGGCGGCGTGCGCGATCAGCCTGAGCTTCGGCGCCTTGTCAAGAAAAGAGGCTTCGATCGGCGCGCAGCCCCAGCCGGTGATCAGCGCTTCCGTTTCGGCAAGCAGCGCCGCGGCGCGCGCATCGTCGAAAGTCTCGAGCGGGGCCGGGTCGGGGATGTCGCACATCTCCTGGAGTTTGGCGCGATCGCTGTCGGCGAAGACATATCTTGTGCGCGCAGGCGAGAGCGCGAAGGCCGCGCGCGGGCGCCTGGCGCCGCCGCCGGACTGGCTAGGTTCGCTCACCCGCTCCTCCCTTTCTCATGTATCAGCGATCTTTGTCGCCGCTTTCGCCTTGGACATCAGAGAGATGGTCTTAGCCGTCGCCATCGCGGCTTGAAAGGGCGCGCAGCGTCGCGGGCGTGGCGAAATTGCGGCGACGGATTGCCAAGCGCCGACTCATCTGTTTTGAGGGAAGCGCTTCAGGTGCCTCCTTCGGGAGGTGAAACGGGAACGCGGTGCGTCTGCTCAGACAGGCAAGGCCGCGGCTGCCCCCGCAACTGTAAGCGGCGAGCCTTATCGCATCCGTCACTGGCGAAAGCCGGGAAGACCGCGAAAGGGCGTTATCAGCCGCGAGCCAGGAGACCGGCCCGGAGCATGTTGCAATCTCAGTCCGGCGGTGGGCCGGAGCAGGAGTCTTCATGTTCAGCCTCTCGGGCGGCCGTCTCTCCTCATACGCGTCGCTGCTGTTCTCTCTTCCGTTTCTCGTATTGTCGGCTTTGTCCGCATTCGCCCAACAAGGCGCGAGCGATGAGATCGTCGTCACCGACACGCGCAGCCCGCTGCCGTTGCAGCGTTCGGGCAGCGCCATCTCCGTCGTGTCGTCGGAACAGATCGCGACCTCCAATCCAGGTTCGCTGCTCGACGCGCTGCGCGCCGTTCCCGGCCTCGACATTTCGGAATCGGGAGGGCCGGGCGCGACGATGAATGTGCGCCTGCGCGGCGCGAACACCGGCCAGACGTTGGTGTTGATCGACGGCGTGCGCGTGAACGATCCCGGCAGCGCCAGCGGCGAATTCGATTTTTCGCTCATTCCGCCCGGATTGATCGATCGCATCGAGGTGCTGCGCGGTCCGCAGAGCGCGCTTTACGGCTCCGACGCCATCGGCGGCGTGGTCAACATCATCACGAAGAAAAGCGCGGACAAACCGAGAAGCACGGTTGGCATGGAGGCCGGCAGCTACGGAACATTCTCGACCCATGCGAGCAGCGCCGGAACCATTGGTCCCTGGAGCTACGCCATCGGTGGGGTTGGCCAGCGCTCGGACGGATTCTCGCGTTACGGCTATCGCATTCCGCGCATCACCAAGAATTTCCCAACGCTTGAAGCCGACGGCTACAAGCAGTTCGGCGGCTTTGCGCGCGTCGGTTATGATGCGGGGCAGGGCGTGCGCCTCGAAATCGGCGCGCTCGTGGCTGCGACGCAAGCGGAATATGACGCGGCGTCCGGAACTTTCCCCGACACGCCCTCCTACACAAGGCGCAAATTCGGACAGGTCTGGGGCCGCGCTTCCTTCGATGCGTTCGACGGTCGCCTGACCAACACGGTGACGTTATCGGCGAGCCGCACCGATCGCAGCTTCTGGGATGTGAGCTACAAGGCGCCGATCAATGCGGCGAACACCACCGAGACGTTCAGCGGTTTCGTCGGCGATCGGCTCGCGGCGGAATATCAGGGCGATCTCAAGCTCGACGCGTTTGGCTCTCTGATCTTTGGCGGTCGCGTCGAGCGCGAGACGGCGGAAACGACGAGCCAGAATCTGCAGCCGAAACCCGGTCCGCTGACATCGACGCTTGATGCGTCGCAGATCACACGTTCGCTGTTCGCGTTGTGGCAATTGCCGGTGGGTGAGCGACTTAATATTTCGCTTGGCGGCCGCATCGATGATGTGAAGAACTCGGATCAGTTCGCGACATGGCGCGCGACGGTCTCCTATCGCCTGCCGGTGACGGAGACGAAATTGCGCGCCAGCGCCGGCACGGGCGGCAAGGCGCCGACTTTGTTCCAGCTCTACAGCCCCTCTTTCGGCACGGCGTCGCTGCAATCGGAGCGCAGCTTCGGCTTCGATGTCGGCATCGATCAGCCGCTGTTCGACGGCCGCGCGATGGCGTCGCTCACCGCCTTCCACAATCGCTTCCGCAATCTCATCCAGTTCGGCGGACCGATTGGCTGCGCGGCCGGCCAGACCGGCTGCTATTTCAACACCGCGCGCGCCGAGACGTCGGGTCTCGAAGCGGAAGGACGCGCGACCATCATCGAGGGATGGCTGAGCCTCAGCGCCGCCTACACCTATCTTCATTCCAAGGATCTGCTGACGGGCAAGCAGCTCGCGCGTCGCGCGCCAAATGCGGCGCGCCTTGCAGTGCAGATCACGCCGACGGCGCAATGGCTGATCGAGCCGCGTCTGGTGCTGGTGTCGAAGCGCTTCAGCGGCGCGGGCGAAACGCAGCGGCTCGCGCCCTACGCGCGGCTTGATCTCTACACGCAGTACCAGATCAACGAGACCTGGAAGATCTATGGCCGCGTCGAGAACATCACCAACGCGCGCTATGAAGAGGTCTTCAACTACGGCACGACTGGCCGGGCTTTCTATGCAGGCTGGACGGCGACGTGGTGAGGCGAGCCTAGAGCACGATGATTTTTGGCTCGAATCATCCCGCCGTCATCCCGGGACGCGCGGCACGCGCGGGCCCGGGACCCATTGCGCCGCTGCACAATTGCCTGGGTTCCGGGTTCACGCCTTCGGCGCGCCCCGGAATGACGGTGGAAATATTCAGGGCTAATCTCATCACGCTTTAAAACTCGATTCCCTTCTGCGCCTTCACGCCGGCGCGGAAGGGATGCTTCACCAAAGTCATTTCGGTGACGAGATCGGCGATCTCGATCAGTTCGGGCTTGGCGTTGCGGCCGGTGATGATGACATGTTTGCCGGCCGGCTTCTCCTCTTTGAGGAATGAAACGATCTCCTCGATCGGGAGATAATCGTAGCGCAGCGCGATATTGAGCTCATCGAGCAGCACGAGCTTGTGCCTGTCGTCGCGAATGAGCTCCTTCGCCTTCTCCCAGGCGGCGCGCGCGGACGCGATGTCGCGCTCGCGATCCTGCGTCTCCCAGGTGAAGCCTTCGCCCATGATGTGCAGCGTCACGATATCAGGGAAACGCCGCAGCAGGATCGCTTCGCCGGTCACCCATTCCGGCGCCTTGGTGAATTGCACCACGGCGACCGGCATTTCATAGGCGACATGGCGGAACACCATGCCGAGCGCGGCCGACGTCTTGCCCTTGCCGGCGCCGGTATGGACGATGAGCAGGCCCTTGTCGTCGGTCTTGCCGGCTAGCATCTTGTCCTTGGCCGCCTTGTGCTTCTTCATCTTCTCGGCGTGGCGGGCGTTGAGCGCGCTTTCATCGCTATTCATCTGCATCACGGCGCGTCCTTCCCTGATTCCGCGAGTTCATCCAGCAATGCGCGCGCCCTGTTGGAGCGCGGCGTCCAGAGCGATCGCTCGATCGCTTCCTGAAACCGTTCCGCCATCTCGCGCAGCGCCGCCGGATTGGCGTCGCGCATGAAAGCGCGAACTTTGTCGTCCTGCAAATAGGATTCGAAGAGCTGATCGAAATGATGTGACTTCACTGCATTCGTCGTCGCGGAGAACGCGAAGAGATAGTCGACGGTCGCGGCCATCTCGAAGGCGCCCTTGTAGCCATGGCGCATGACGCCCGCGATCCATTTCGGATTGGCCGCGCGGCCACGCACCACGCGCGCGATCTCTTCGTCAAGGGAGCGCGCCAAAGGCGTCTCGGGTCGCGACGTGTCGAGATGGAAGATGCGCGGCGCGTGGCCAGAGGCTTTCTCGACTGCGGCGGAGAGCCCGCCCATGAACTGGTAGTAATCGTCGGAATCGAGAATGTCGTGCTCGCGATTGTCCTGCGCCTGCGCGACGATCTCGACTTTGGCGAGACGCCGCTCGAAAAGGTCGAGCACGGCGTCGCCCTCCTGGCCGCCGCCATAGGCGTAGCCGCCCCACGCCTTGTAGGCTTCGGCGAAATCGCCGCGCTCGCGCCAGCCCTTTTCGTCGATCAGCGCCTGCAGGCCCGCGCCATAGGCGCCGGGTTTCGATCCGAACACGCGCGACATCGCGCGCCGGGAATTTTCGCCCTGCGCCGCCTCCGCGCGCGTCGCTGCGGCGATCGGATTCTCGTCGTCAGGTTCATCGAGCGCAGCGATGGCGCGCACCGCGCTGTCGAAGAGATCGATCTGCGTCGGAAACGCGTCGCGGAACAGGCCCGACACGCGCAAGGTCACATCGACGCGCGGTCGCTTGCGCTCGGCGCCGGTCATGATCTCGAAGCCGGTGACGCGGCCGGACGAGGATTCCCATACCGGCCGCGCGCCGATCAGCGCCAGCGCCTGCGCGATGTCGTCGCCGCCGGTGCGCATATTCGCAGTGCCCCAGACAGAGAGCGCCACCGTGCGCGGCCATGCGCCGGTCTCGCGCCAGTGACGCTCGACAATCGCATCGGCGGTTGCGCAACCGATGCGCCACGCAGCCGGCGTTGGCGCGGCGCGCACATCGATTGCGTAGAAATTGCGGCCCGTCGGCAGAACATCCGGCCGTCCGCGCGTCGGCGCGCCGGAAGGGCCAGGTGCGACGAAACGCGCGGCGAGGCCCGCTTTCAACGCGTCAAGCTCTGCGCCCGCGCTGCTTGTGAGCGAGGGGCGCAGATCGCGCTCGATCCAGTCGAGCACGGCGCGCGCATGCGTCCATGAGGGATCGCAAGCGATGTCTCCTGCGACGAGAGCGGAGGCGAGCTTCTCCAGCCGTTCGACGGTGTCGCCCTGCGTGCGCCACGCCTCTGTTGCAACGCTTTCGAGCGCATGTGGACGCGCTCCGCTCCAGGGCGCGGCGAGATCGCGCGTCAGTGGATCGAAGCCGGTGAGGCCGAGATCGGCGGCGAGTGCGCGATGCAGGGATTCATTCTCTGCGCCTTCGACAAGTCGCGGCGATCGTGCGATGGCGACAATCAGCTCGTTGAGATGGTCGCTTGCAGGCGTCTGGCCGAACACATGCAGCCCGTCGCGGATCTGCATCTCCTTCACGTCGCACAGCGTTGCGTCGATCAGGCGCAACGCCTCGTCGCGCGGCGCATCGCGGGAAAGGCCGAGATCAGCGTCGAGACGCAACGCGCGCGCGGATGCAAGAATATCGTCGGCGAGGCTGTCGGCGCGCCTGGGGTCGAGATCGGCGGCGAGCGCATATTCGTCGATCAGGCTTTCAAGTTCGGCGAGATCGCCATGCAGTTCCGCGCGCGTCAGCGGCGGCGTGAGGTGATCAATGACGACCGCGCCGGCGCGTCGTTTCGCCTGCACGCCCTCGCCGGGATCATTGACGATGAAGGGATAGAGATTGGGCAGCGCGCCGAGCGCGATGCGCGGCCAGCAGGAGGGTGAGAGAGCCGTCGCCTTGCCCGGCAGCCATTCCAGATTGCCATGCTTGCCGAGATGCACGACCGCGTGTGCATCAAAGTGATCGCGCAGCCAGATATGAAAGGCGAGATAGTGATGCGGCGGAACGAGATCGGGATCGTGATAGGTCGATTTCGGATCGATATTGTAGCCGCGCGCCGGCTGCACGCCGATGACGACATGGCCGAAATTGCGGATCGCCAGCTCGAACGCGCCGTCGCTTACATGCGGATCGCTCTCTGGCGCGCCCCAGCGCGAGAGGATTTGCGCGCGCGCGTCGTCAGGCAATTGCGCGAAAGCTTGCGCGTAATCCTGAAGCGAGAGGCGAGCGCCGCCAATGCGATCGCCGCGCCGCGCGATGTCGTTTGTCGGACCGGCCGCGATCTCGCGCATCAGCGCGTCGCCATTCTCCGGAATTCGGTCGATGCGATAGCCCGCATCGCGCATCATCCGCATGACTTCGATGGCGCTCGCCGGCGTATCGAGACCGACGCCGTTCGCCATGCGCCCATCGCGGTTGGGATAGTTCGCGAGGATGATCGCAATCCGGCGCTCGTCCGCTCGCGCGCGCCGCAGCCGCGTCCAGGCCGCGGTGAGATCGGCGGCGTGCGCGATTCCCTCTGCATGCGGAATACTGCTGGCAGGCCCTGCGCTTTTCCCGGGCGGCGTCTTGAACGCGATGACGCCGGCGGCGACGCGCCCGTCAACCTCAGGCAGCACGACATTCATGGCGAGATCGCGGGGCGCAAGGCCGCGCGGCGAAGCGCGCCATTCCTCTTCCGTCGAGCCCGCAAGAGCCACTTGCAGAACAGAACAATCGTAGCGCGCCAGAGGCCCGCCGGCTGAGTCGACGCCGGGCGTTCCGCTGGCGAAAGCGGTGGCGTTGAGGATCACGTCGGGTCCGCGCGCCGCAAGTTCGCGCGCGAGAATTGCGATCGCTGATTCATCCTTCAGGCTGGTGAGATAGATCGGCAGCACCGACAATCCGCGCTCGCCAAGCGCGTGGGCGAGCGCTTCGATCGCATCCGTCGCGCCGCTTTGCGCCAGCGCGCGATAGAACAGGATCAGCGCGAGCGGCTTCGCCGGATCGAGCTGTGCGGCGCGCGCGAGCACGCCGGCCGGCGGCATGGCCACGGCTTGAGGCGGCGCTTCGCCGCGCCCGATGAGATGATCGAGAAAGGTCATCGCATTGGCGATATTTTCAGGCCCGCCTTCCGCGAAGTATCGCCACAGCTCCCGCGTGCGCGCGAGATCGAGAGTGCCGAAGCTCGCGAATCGTTCGTCCCAGTGCGTGTCGCCGGGAATGCAGATGAGAACAGCGCCCGCGCGTCGCGCCTCCTCGCGCACGCGCTCGAAGCCTTCGCGCCAATAGGTCTCGGCGCCGAGAAGCCGCAGCGCGACGATCTTCGCCTTCGCCACGAGCTGCACGCAGAAGGTCTCAATCTCGTCGGGCTTCGCCACGCCGAGCAGGTTGCACAGCGTGAGCGTCGGTCCATCCTCGTCGCGGAAGCGCGCCTGACGCTGCAGCAGCGCGAGTTCGGAATCCGCCATCGAGCCGATCACGATGTCGGCCGACGCGAAGGACAATTGCTTCGCCTGGCGGCCGTCCTCGATCAGGAAGCGCGGGGTGACAAGAACATGCATCTCGGGCGTTCGGACTTGCGCCTGATGCGGCGCCTGGACGCCTTACTGCATCAGCGGCGCACCCGTCCAATCGGGCTCAGGCGCCCGGCTTCGAAGCTGCGGCAAGTGCGCCGAGCCGGGCGCGCAGCGGTGGTAGAAGCTCCCGCTCGGCGCGGATCACGTCGGCGAACAGGCGCTCCATCTCGGAAAGGCCGAATGGCGTCGGCGTGATTCCAGGGGCGCGGTCGACCACGTCAGCGAAGCCAAGCCGCTTCGCCATGACGCGCTTGCCGTAGCAGAGAATGCTCGGGATGGCGCGGGTCATGAAGGCGACGAGCGGCAGGATTTCCTTGTGCAGGCGGAACGCGAGCGTTGTCGCCTCTGCGTCATGGGACGTGAGCGCCTCATACATTGCGACCTGGATCGCGAGGCAGTCTGGGGCGGGAATGAGGCCGGCGCCGCCGCTCCTCATTAATGAAATAAATTCGAGCCCGCCATGTCCGCCGAAGGCGTCGACGGCGTCGCCGAGTTCGGCCAGCGTGCGCGCGACGTCGACCGACCAGCCCTCGATCTTCAGTAGAGATATGCTTGGATGGCGCCGCGCCAGCGCGACGATTCCTTCAGGCGAGAGCGCGCTGTCGAGATTTATGGGATTGTTCTGGATCGCGACGGGGCAATCGAGCCGGTCGGCGATGGCGCCGAAATGGCGTTGCAGATCTGCTTCCGAATGCCCCTTGCCCGGCGGCGGCTGCAGGATCACCCAGTCGGCGCCATTCTTGATCGCCATGCGCGCAAAAGCGATCTGTCCCTCGACATCCTGCTCCGCAACCGTCACTGCGTAGGGCGCACGTTTGCCAAGCGCCGCGCCGACGACTTCGACGACCTCGCGGCGCTCTTCCGTCGTCATATGATTCACTTCGGTCACGAGGCCGAGAACCATCACGCCATGCGCGCCTTCGGCCAGACAATGCTCCACCTGCGCGCGCATCGCATCGTGATCGAGTCGCCCGCTGCGATCGAAGAAGGCGTAGAGAACGGGATAGACGCCCCTGAAGCGGCGGCGGCTCATCGTTCACGCCGCCACGATGTAGTTGAACACTTCGTCCTTCGGCGAGACGCCAAGCCCCGGTCCGCTCGGCAGGCTGTAGAAGCCTTCCGCACAGGCCATGTCGCCATGGATGAAGCGAAGATTCTTGTCGAAGATCGAATGTTGATATTCGTGATAGGGCACGCGCTTCAATGCCGATGTTGCGTGTAGGCTCGCCGCCATGAAGACACCAAGGCCGATCGAGGCGTGCGGAATGACGTCGACATGGAAAGCGTGCGCCATGCGGCCGATATGCAGGAACTCGGTCACGCCGGTGTGGCCCATCTCCGGCTGAATGATGCTCATGCAGCGGCGCTCGAAGCGCGGACGATATTCAAACGCCGTGCGCAATTCCTCGCCGAGCGCGACGGGCACGCCGACGCCGCGCGCCACGAGCTCCTGTCCGTCGATATCCTCGGGCTCGCAGGGCGCTTCGGCGAAGGCGAGATTGTAGGCCTCGAGCTTGCGGATCAGCCGGATCGCCTCGCCCGCGGTGAATTTCCAGTGGAGATCGACCATGATCTCGACATCGGGCCCCAGCGCCTCGCGCAGCGCCGCCATTTCCTTCACGACGCCATCGTCCGATACGGCGGCGGCGAATTTCACCGCGCGATAACCCTTGCCGACCCACTCGACGGCGAGATCGACGCGCTCCTGCAACGTCGCCTTGGGCAGGCCGGAAACATAGGCCGGAATCTTGTGATGACGCGCGCCGCCGAGAAGGCCATGCAGCGGCCGGTTTGCGCATTTGCCGAAGAGGTCCCACACGGCGATGTCGACGCCGGCGAGGCTGTCGACATAAAAGCCGCCGAAAAAGCCGCGCACGCGCATGAGATCATAGAGGTCTTCATGCAGCACGACCGGCTCGCCGGGATCGCGACCGATCATCACGGGGCCGAGCACATCGTCGATAATAGCCTTCACCGCATGCGGCGCGACGATGCCATAGGTTTCTCCCCAGCCGACCTTGCCGCTTTCGGCGGTGACCTTGATCAGCACTGACATATCGCTCGAGGGATAGATCGAGCGATTGCCCTTGCGGATGATGTAGCCCTTCTCGTTGATGCGTTCGCCTTCGCGCAGCGGCCCGAGGTAGGGCGTATCGCGCGGGATCGAGATGATGAAGCTTTCGACTTTTGTGATCGCGTCAAGCGGCGGCATCGTGTTGTCTCAGCTGCGCGGGGGATGAATGGCGAAGAGATCGGCCGCTTCCGCAATGAGCGCCGCAAGCTCGATCTCATCACCCTCGTCGAACACGGGGCCGGCGGCGCGCGCCACCGTCGATTGCAAAAGACCGCGCGCTTTGAGCACCGCTTTCGTCAGCCGCACGCGGAAATTCGCCTGGAACAGCAGAAGCGGCAGCGAGCGCGAATAAAGCCGCCGCGCCATTTTCACATCGTCAGCGTGGAACGCGCGAAACAGCGCCGCATGCACATCTGTGAGTTCGGCCGCAGGCATGGCGCCGGCCGCGCCGCGCGCCAGCTCATCCATCATGTAGCGCGCGCCCGCGCCGCCGAACACGCCGTCGAGCTTGCCGCCGACCGCTTTCAGAATCGCGGTTACGTTCTGGCCCGGTGGCAGGGTTTCTTCCTTGACGAATCGGATTTGCGGAACGGCGCTGACGATCTCGGCGATGGCGGTCGGCTTCAGGCCCGCGCCCATCGGCGCCGGCGCGTTCTGCAGCATGATCGGCAGAGAGGTATTCGCAGCGACGGCGCGATAGAAGGCGATGTGCTTCTCGATATCGGCGCCGTTGCCGGCTGGCGCCATGATCATCGCGGCCTTCGCGCCGACCGCGCGGCCTTCCTCGGCGCGCGCGGCGGATCGCGCGGGATCGGCGTCGCTTGCGCCAACGATGAAGGGCAGGCGGCCCTTGAGCGCTTCGCCCAGCGTGTTGACCATCAGCAGCCGTTCTTCCGGCGACAACGTCTCCACTTCGCTCGCCATGCCGGGATAGACCATGCCATCGGCGCCGGCCTCGACGGCGAAATTCACCAGCGTCTTCAACGCGGCGGGATCGACGGCGCGATCGGCGGTGAAAGGCGTGGGAAGAACGGGAAAGACGCCCGACAATTTTGTCATTTCACGGAGCCCGCTGTGACGCCCTGGATGAACCAGCGCTGGAGGATGGCGAAGGCGACGAGGATCGGCAGCGAGGCGATGATCGACGCCGCCATGGCGCCGCCCCAGTCGGCATTGGTTTCGTTGAGATAGTTGAGCAGCAGGCCAGGCCCGATCGTGCGCTTGTCCTCGGAGACGATCAGCGTCATCGAATAGAGAAGATCGTTCCACGACCACATGAAGCCGTAGAGAAACACCGTCACCAGAGGCGGAATCGAGATCGGCAGCACGATGGTGTGGAAGATGCGCAGTTCGCCGGCGCCGTCGGCGCGCGCGGCCTCGATCATCTCGCCGGGCACCTGCGCGAAATAACTGTAGAGCATGTAGATTGAAACCGGCAGCGCGAACACGATCGAGGCGAGCACAAGGCCGAGATGGGTGTCGAGCAGGCCGAAATTCACCATGACAGGATAGATCGTGATCAGCAGCAGGCCGAACGGCAGAACCTGCGCCGACAGCAGCAGGATCATGATCGGGCGGCGGCCGAAATAGCGGAATTTCGCGACGGAATAACCGGCATAGGCCGCAAGCAGCGTGTTCAATGCGGCCGCGCCGCCGGACACGATGAAGCTGTTCTTGAGATTGAGGAAGAGATTGCCGCGCTCGAACGCAGTGCGCGCATGCGTCAATACAGGCTCCTGCGGCCACAGCGTCGGGATGATGCGATAAAGCTCCTGGTTCGGCTTCAGCGCCGAGATCACCAGCCAGTAGACCGGGAAGAACAGGAACAGCGCGAGAAGGATGACGATCGCGCCAAAGATCAGCCGGGCGGCGCGTGACGAGAGTTCGAGCATCACACGCCTTTCAGCAGATGCCGGAGATAGAGATAGGCGGGCGGAATGATGGTCGCGACCCAGAGCAGGCCGACAGCCGCGGCCATGCCGATGTCCCAGCTATCAAAGGCGCGGCGATAAACTTCAATCGAGAGCACCGTCGTCGCGCGCACCGGCCCGCCGCCGGTCAGCGCATAGATCTTGTCGAACTGCTGGAGATTGCCGATCACGGCGAGCACGATCACGACAAGCAGCAGGGGTCTGAGATGCGGCAGGATATGATCGCGCAGAACGGGCCAGTCGCCGGCGCCGTCGACGCGCGCGGCGTCGACCTGCTCGCGATCCATGCTCTGCAAGCCGGCGAGAAAGAAGGTCATGGTGACGGGAATCGAGATCCAGACTTTTGCGATCACGATCGCGCTCATGGCGCCGCCTGGCGTCGAGAGCCATGCTGTCGGCTGATCAATGAGCCCAAGCTCCAGCATCGCCGCGTTGAGAAGGCCGAAGCGGCTGTTGAAAATCCAGGCCCAGATGAAGGCGGAGACCGTGCTCGGCAGCACCCAGGGGATGAGAGTCGCGGTGCGCACCGCGGCGCGGCCGCGGAAAGGCTGATTGAGAATAATCGCCCAGGCGAGCGCGAGCAACACGGTGAAGAGCGTCGCGAGGCTGACGAAGATGAAGGTGGTGATGAAGGACTGCAGAATCTCAGGGCTCGCCGCGATCTCGCGGAAATTCTTCAGTCCGATATAGACAGGTTCCGGCGTCTGCAGATCATAGCGCGTGAAAGCGAGACCAAGCGCGGAGACGAAGGGCGCGAGAATGACGGCGGCGAAGGCGATCAGCGCCGGCGCCATGAACAGCCAGCCGACGCGCCGCTCGGCGCCTTTCAGCCCCGCGCGCTGCGCGAGCGGCGAGGGCCGCAGCGTCTCCGCTGCGGCCGGCGCCTGTAATGTCGCGCTCGCAGACATGCTCAACCGCGCTTCGCCATCGAGGCTTCGAGGCGCGACTTCATCGACTGCATCGCGTCCGCGACCTTTTTCTGGCCGAGCAACGCAGCCTGCGTCTCCTCGCTGACGATGTTGCCGAGCTCGGGCGCATTCGGCCACACGCCGAGCTCATGCAGGCGCACTTCGCCGGTCGCCTTCGCCCAATCCGCGAAATAGGCGTCGTTCGCGACCACAGGCGCGGCGCGCGCCGCCTTCGTCACCGGCAGCGCAGAGAGCGCCGGCGGGAAGGCGGTCTGCACCTTGTCGGAAATGAGATAGTTTGCCCATTTCGCGAGGCCGGCGTCCTTCGCCGCATCGCCCGTCTTGAAGAAGAGAATGAGATTGCCCCACGCCATCGACACGGGCTTGAGGTTCGCCTGCGCCACCGGAATTTTCATCGGCGCGACCATCGCGTCCGCGGTGGGGCCGCGGCCGGAGAAGGTGCGGATGAAGCTGCGCGCCTGCGGAGCATCGATGTAGAAAGCGGTCGCGCCCTGACCGAAGAGACGGCGCGAATCCGGTCGATCGATCTCCGGCGCGATCAGACGGTCCTTCATCAGGCTCGCCATGAATTCGAACGCGGCGCCGGTTTCATTGGAGCCGCTGACGACCTTGCCATCCTCGTCGATCAGACGGCCGCCATGGCTCCACACCCAGATCAGCACATCGAGCGGGATGGAAGCCGGATTCTTCGTCGCCATCGCCATGGGCACGGAGTTCGGAACCTTGTCGCGCACGGCGATCAGCGCCGCTCTTAGCTCGGCGATCGTCTCCGGCAATTTGTCGACGCCAGCCTTCTGCAACACTTCCTTATTCGCCACCATGCCGATGCTGCCTGTGGCGATGGGCAGTGCGAGCTGCTTGCCGCCGATGCGGCCGACATTGAGCACATTGACGTCGATCGCGGCTTCGAGCTTGTCCTTGCCGACGACCTGATTGAGATCGGCAAGCTCCGGCATGGAGGCGAAGGAGGGCAGCCAGCGCTCGGAAATCTGCGCGCTGCTTGGCAATGTCTTTGAACGCTGGCGCAGAACGAGATTCTTCTGCACGTCGCCCCAGGCGGAGCCGATCACCTGCATCGGCGCGCCATTGTCGCCGGCGAAATCGTCACACAGCTTCTGCACCAGCGCCTTGTTCGCTTCCTCCGCGAAGGAGAAGCTCATGAAGGACATGTTGGCGGCCTGCGCCCGCGCGCCGCCGGCATAGATCGCGCCGGCGCCGCCGGCGAGAAGCGCGTTGAAATATCGTCTCGTGAGTTCAGTCATGTCACTCTCCCTGTCCTGGGCCGCGCGACGGCCCCTTTATGTTTGCGCGGTCGCTGCGCCGCGCTTGATGTTTCAGACCACGCCGCCATCGACGATGTAGGTCTGGCCCGCACAATGGCGCGACTCTGACGAGGCGAGCCACAGCGCGAGCCGCGCCACGTCGGCAGCGTCGAGATGCTCCTTGATGCATTGACGATCGAGATAGCGATCGAATTTCGCGGGGTCTTCCGCATTGGCGCGCGCGATCTGCTTTTCCGTCCAGATCATGCCGGGCGCGATCGAGTTGACGCGGATTTTCAGCGGGCCAAATTCGCGCGCGAGCGATTTGGTGAAGCCCATGATCGCCGATTTGCCCGTGGTGTAGGCGATAAGGCCCGCAGCGCCGAACATCCAGGAGATCGAACCGAGATTGACGATCGCGCCGCCGCCAGCCGCCGCCATCGCGGGCGCAATCGTCTGCGCGGCGAAGAACTGATGCTTCACGTTCACAGCGAAACGATCGTCCCAATAATCAGGCGTCACCTTGTCCCAGGGTGCGCGCGCATCGTCGCCAGCGTTGTTGATCAAAGCGCGGAAGGCGCCTGTTTTCGCCGAAAGCGCCGCGATGGCATTTTGCAGCGCATCGATGTCGCGCAGATCGACCGCGGCCGTCTCCACATGGACGCCCGTTTCCGCCAAGATGTCGCTGCGCGCGCGCGCCAGCGCGTCCGCATTGATGTCGATCACCGCGACCTTTGATTTCTGCGCGGCGAAATGCAGCGCGATGCTCGCGCCGATTCCCGATCCGCCGCCGGTGATGAGCACCGGCAGGTCCGCGAGATCGGGATAGCGCGCGCCCTCGGTCGCCTTCATGCCGCGCTCCTCACCTGCGCGCCGGTTGAGATGCGTTGGCCGCTCTCATCGAAGAGGTGCAAAGCCGCGGGATCGAGCCCGACGCGCACCGTCGAACCGACAGACAATTCGCTGTCGCCGGCCTTTCGCACGATCACGGGATCGGCGACGCCTTCGCAGACGACATGGACAAAGAGATCGGAGCCGAGATGCTCGACGACTTTCGCGCGGCCGGAAAGCGAAAGAGTGTGAGAGTCGGTCGCGAGCGTGAGATGTTCGGCGCGCGCGCCGATCGAGAGTTCGTCGCCCGGACGGGCTTCAACTTCAAAAGGCAGTGTCAGGCCATTCGTCAGGATCGGCCGGCGCTGCGGTCCAACGATCGCCGGCAGCATGTTCATGCGTGGTGAACCGATGAAGCCGGCGACGAATTTGTTCGCGGGCGCGCGATAGAGTTCGAGCGGCGAGCCCACCTGCTCGATGCGGCCGGCGTTGAGCACGACGATCTTGTCGGCGAGCGTCATCGCCTCGGTCTGGTCGTGCGTGACATAGATCATGGTCACGCCAAGCCGCGCCTTCAGCGACGCGATTTCGGCGCGCATGTCGACGCGCAGCGCCGCGTCGAGATTGGAGAGCGGCTCGTCGAACAGGAAGATGCGCGGCTGGCGCACGATGGCGCGGCCGATTGCGACGCGCTGGCGCTGTCCGCCGGAGAGCTGGCGCGGCTTGCGGTCGAGCAGTTGGTCGAGACGTAGCACCGCGGCGGCTTCGCCAACTCTGCGCTCGATCTCGCGTTTCTCCACGCCGGCGAGTCGGAGCGAATAGCCCATGTTCTTCGCGACCGTCATGTGCGGATAGAGCGCGTAGCTCTGGAACACCATGGCGATGCCGCGCTTCGCCGGCGGCACGTCGTTGACGATTTCGCCATCGATGGCGATCACGCCCGATGTGACTTCATCGAGGCCGCAGATCAGGCGCAGCAGCGTCGATTTTCCGCAGCCCGATGGGCCGACGAAGACGACGAATTCGCCATCGGCGATATCGAGATCGATGCCGTGCAGAATATCGGTCGGACCGAAGCTTTTCCTGACGGCGGCGAGCTTGACGCTGGACATGATTCAGCCCGCGAACGGAGTTTCGGGCAGGCCTCGCGCGCCGGTCTGCGTTGCGAAGACACTGCCGGAGAGCGGCGCCTCCGCGAGCTGTTGCGCCGACATGCGGATGCGTGCGCTGGTGATGTAGAGCGTGCCGAAATCGGGTCCGCCGAAAGCGCAGCTCGTGGGACGCGGCACGGGAAGATTGATGACGCGATCGACCTTGCCGTCGGGGTCATAGCGCGTCACGCACCAGCCATCCCAATGCGCCGACCAGACAAAGCCTTCGGCGTCGACGGCGAGACCATCGGGCGAACCGACTCCATCGGGCAATTGCGCGAATGTGCGGCGATTGGCGATCGCGCCCGTCTCGATGTCGAAATCGTAGAGATAGATTCGCTTCGGTCCGGTGTCGGTGAAATAGAAGCGCGTGTCGTCAGGGCTCCATCCCAAACCGTTGGAGATGTGGAAGCCCGTATCCATCGTGTGGCAGCGGCCGTCCGCATCGAGGCGATAGAGCGCGCCATGGCCGGGTGTGGCATCGATCGCGAGCGTGCCGGCCCAGAAGCGGCCGCGACGATCGCATTTTCCGTCGTTGAAGCGATTGCCCGGCTTGCCGCTCTCGGGCGCAGCGATCGTCGTCGCTTTTCCCGTGGCGAGATCGACAGCTTTCAGTCCGGTCTGCATCGCCGCGAGAAAGCCGCCGCGGCGGCGCGGCACAACGGCGCTGACGAGCTCCGGCATCGGATGCGTCTGGAACGAGCCGTCGTTCGGGTCAGAGATGATGATTGAGGGCGCGAGAATATCGACGAAGGCGAGCTGCTTTTCGGCGGGAAGCCAGGTCGGGCCTTCGCCGAGAAACACTGTCGTCGGCACGACTGACGCGACGTCCTCGCGGTCCGGCCCGAGCGGGCGCGGATTGATGCTGATCGACATCGCGACCTGTCCTGCATTTCCTGAAACCCGCCGCGCCGCCTCCATCACGTCGCGGCCAAGCGCGTGGAGCCGGTCGAGGCCAAGCCTGTAGGAAGGGCCGACGATGGCGACGGCGCCGATGGCGCGGGCGCGATGATCGAGCACCGCGGCGGAGACGGAGCTCACGCCGATATGCTGCTCCTCGAACGAGACGGAGTAGCCGCGCGCCTTGGTGAGATCGAGCTGCTGCGACAGCGCCGCGCGATCGGTGATGGTGTTCGGCGTGAAGCGCTGCAGCTTCAGCCGATTGAGAATCTGTTCGCGGATCAGCGGATCGAGATGGGCGAGGATCGCCTTGCCGGCGCCGCTGGCGTGGGCGAAGGCGCGCGCGCCGACGCCGTTGCCTAGCCTGACCGTCTGGGCCGCCTCACGCTGATCGACATAAAGCACGTCGTCATCATCGAGGATCGCAAGCCTCACCGTCTCGCCGGTGAGATCGCGCAACCTCTCAAGCTCAGGCTCGGCTGCGCTGCGCAGGTCGAACTGGTCCCAGACCCGATGCGCCATCTCGAACAGGCGGAAGCCGAGATGATAGCGCTGGCTTCTCTCATCGACGCGGAGAAGGCCGGCTTCCGCCAGCGTCGCGAGCATGCGGTGCGCCGTCGCGCGGGTGAGTCCAGCCTTCTCCGCGATGTCGCTGAAGCGCAAGCCGGGATGGTCCGCGACGATGTCGAGCAGGGACAGGCCGCGCCGCAGCGCCTGGGCGCCAGGAATCTCCCGCCCGGCCTCCTCGGCGCGCTCGCCATCCTCGATCACCGCCAGACGTTTCACGCCGCCTCCCCTCGCTTAGTTGTTTTTTTCAATATGTGGGCATGCGTTCCAAGTCAACGCGATCGTGCGACCGCGTCCGCGACCATCCGCTCGAACGTCCATTGCGGGCGCACGCCCAGAATCTCGATCGCCCGGGCGCGCGAGGCGGCGTAATTGACGGCGGGGGAGGGCAGGACGACCTCGACGGCGGGCAGGCCGGTATGGCGCTGCAGGATCGCCACCGCCTGGTCGAACCGGATCGATTCCTCGGTTCCCAGATTCATCACCTGTCCGATCGCGCGCTCTGAATCGAGCGCGGCGATCACGCCGGCGGCGATGTCGCGCGCGTCGCTGATCGGCATGCGGAAATATTCGCCGTCGCGCCCGCGGCTGATGAGATGCTTCTCCGCGCCGTCATCGAAAGGCTTCAGCGCCTCGACGATAGCGAGATTGCCGAACGCCTGCTGCTGGCGGATGCGCGCCTTGAGATAGAAGCGCGGCCCCGAGAAGAAGCTCGTGGGATCGAGCAGCTCGCTCGCATCCTGCGTGTGGCTGAAGCGCAGAATGACTGTGGCGAGGCCATAGGCGCGGGCGAAGAACTGCACCATTTCCTCGCCGAGCAGCTTCGTCATGCCGTAGGTCGAGGTTGGCCGCGTCGGATGGCTTTCGTCGATCGGGAGATAGACGGGGCTCGTCTCGGGATAGACTTCGCCGCTTGAAGCGAACACGAAGCGGCTGACTTTCTTCGCCTGCGCCGCTCGCAGCAGCAGATGAGTTCCCGTGACGTTTGCGGCGAACAGCTTGTCCGCGTCCGCAGGGATCCATGACATGAAGGCGCCGAGATGCAGCACGGCCTCAGCGGACGCCATCGCGCGCGTCACGGCTTCCGCGTCGTCGAACGCGCCAACGATGTTGGTCACGCGCGCATCGCGATGGCTGCTTTCGCGCAGGTCGAGATTGATGACACGATCGCCGCGCGCGAGCAGCGTCGAAATGACATGGGTTCCGACGCGTCCCGCGCCGCCGGTGACGAGGATGTTCACGGCTATGCCTCGCTATTTCACGGCGCCGGCGGCCATGCCGCTGACGAGATAGGGTTCGAGAAGCACGAACAGGATGAAGACGGGGATGAGCGACAGAGATCCCGCCGCCATCAGCCCGGGCCAGTCGACGCCATGCTCGCCGACGAAGGAGGCCAGACCCGTGGTCAGCGTCCAGAGTTCGGGCGAATTGATCAGCGTCCGCGCGAAGACGAAATCGGCCCAGGCGACGATGAAGAGATAGATCGCGGCGGCGGTGAGACCCGGCCGCGCCACCGGCAACACCACATGCCACAAGGCCTGCATGCGCGAGCAGCCGTCGATCGCCGCGGCGGCGTCAAGTTCGCGCGGGATCGCGTCGAAAAAGCCCTTCATCATCCAGGTCGCGAAGGGCACGCCGACTGACGTGTTGGCGAGGATCAGCGACAGCCGGCTGTCGATCATGCCGGCGCGGCTCGCCATGATGAAGAAGGGAATGACGATGAGGCTGCCGGGCAGCATCTTGCTGACCAGCAGCGCGAGCCCCGACAGCTCCTGCGCCTTCGAGCGATAGCGCGACAGGCTGTAACCGGCGAGCGTCGCGATCACGAGGCTGAGCAAGGTCGCTGCGATCGCCACCAGCATCGTATTCGCGAGCCAGGTGAGAAACGGGCGCCTGAGCAACGCGCGCCCGAAGGCGTCGAACGTCATCTCCGAAAGCGGCGGCAAGAGGGGCGGCGTGCGCGACAGGACGATGCGCGTCGGCAGATGCGCCGTCACAACCATCCAGTAGATCGGGAAAAGAATGATCGCGACCATGACGAGCACGGCCGCCAGCACGCGCCAGTCGCGTCGGAGCGATGTACCCTCCATCGCTAGAAGAACTCCTTCTGCAGGGGGCGGCGTGCGACGGCGAGCAGCGCCAATGCGATCGCAAGGGTGAGCACGCCGATCGCGGCGGCGCGGCCGAGATCATAATAGGAGAAGGCTTCGAGATAGGCGCGGATGCCAAGCGTCTCGCTGGCGCGCGACGGACCGCCGCCGGTGGTCGCGAAGATGATGTCGAATTCGCGCAGCGCCCACAGTCCGTTGAGAACAAGCGCCAGCAGCGCGGGGCCGCGCACGCCGGGCCACGTCACATTGAAGAACGCCTGCGTCCTGTTCGCGCCGTCGATGTCGGCGGCTTCGTAGAGATCGGCCGGAATCGTCTGCAGCGCGCCGAGAATCGTGAGCGCGAAAAAGGGAAATCCTTTCCAGATCGTCGGCAGGATCGCCGCCGCCAGCGCCGTGTTCTCGTTCGAATACCAGGCGATGTCTTCGCCGTGATAGCCAAATGAACGCAGGAGATAATTGACGACGCCATAGGAAGGGTCGAACAGCCAGAGAAAGATGATGCTGACGAGCACGCCGGGCGCGGCCCATGGCAGAAGCGCGAGGCAGCGCAGCGCGCGGCGCAAGGGGAAGCTGCGATTGAGCAGCAGCGCCGCGCCAAGGCCGAGCGCGAAGGCGGGTAATGTCGCGCCGGCGACATAGATCGCGGTGGTGACGACGCTGTCCCAGGTCTCGGGGTCAGTCAGCACCGAGATGAAATTGCCGAAGCCGAGCGGCCGCGCGCCGCCGCCGAGCGCGTTGAGCTTGGCGCCTTCCACAAAGCTGAAGCCGATGATCTGGGCGATCGGCCACCCTACGAGGCCGAGCACGCACAGGATCGCGGGCGCAAGCAGCAGCAGCGCGAAAACGCGATCGTCGCGAAGAATCCGCATGGCGAAACGTCGTGGAGGCGAAGCGCTGCTCTACTTCAACGGCACGCGCCGATTGAGCTGATCCTGAAGCTCTTTCAGGATCGCTTCCGTCGGGCGGTCCGAATTGATCAACCGCATGCCGCTTTCACCAACCATTTTCGCGATCTGATTGTAGTTGGTGCGCGCCGCATCCGTCGTCGGGAAGATGTTGACGGCGGCCTCCGACGCTTTCGCGGCGAGCGCGATCATTGGATCGGCGGCCGCCATGTCAGGCGTGAAGGAACCCTTGCGCGGCGCCGGGACCTTGATCGCCTGCGTGTATTTCGTCTGCCATTCCGGCTTCGAGATCATCTCGATGAATTCCCACACGAGCTGCTGCCGCTGCGGATCGAGCTTCGCCGGAATGTGGATCGAGTTGCTGGTGCCACCGGGAATGACGGGAAACGGCATCATCGCGGCTTTGAGATTGGCGCGCGTCGCCTCCGGCGCCGTCTTGATCTGGCTCGAGAAGAATGCGCCGTCGCGGAACATCGCGACCTTGCCGTCGATATAGAGCTGCCGCATTGCTTCTGACGACACGCCCTTCGGCGCATTCTTCACCGCGACGCGAAACTGGTCGAGCGCCTTCACGACCTCAGGCGCCGTGAAATTATAGCCGCCGTCTTTTGTGAACAGGGACGCGCCGCTGCCGGTAACCCAGCTCGCCCAATCGACGAAGATATTGGGATGCTCTGATGTCGTGGCGCCCCAGCCGAAAATTCCCTTGTCTGGTTTGGTGATCGCCTGGATGGCCTTGATCAGTTCATCCGGCGTCCTGGGCACATCGACGCCGGCCTCCTTCAGCATCGCCTCGTTGTAGTAGAGCAGCATGCCGTAGCCGAGCAGCAGCACGCCCTCTGTCTTGCCGTCCCACACGAGCTCCGACTGCAGCGAGCTGAAATTCTGTTTGATGTCGGTTTTGGCGAGAAGATCGTCGATGGGTTTCAGCCAACCCTGCGAAGCGAAGGACGCGAAATTGCGGATCGGCAGATGCACGATGTCGGGCGGATTGCCGCCGGCGAAGCGCACCGTCAGCTTGTCCACATATTCGCGGAACGGCACCTGATATTTCTTGATCATCACGCCGGGATGGGCCGCCTCGAATGCTTTCGTCGCCTCGGTCCAGAACTCGGCTGGGCCGGGCTCCTCGGCCTGCCAAGTCGGAAAATCGAGCTCCACCTTGGTTTGGGCGTGGGCGGCGGGCGCGAGCAGGCAGGCAAGTGCGGTCGCCAGCGCGGTCAGTCTCATCAGTTTCCTCCTGTCGCTGCCGGCCGCCTTTCCGTGGGCGGTCCGTGTCGTCGTCGGTTTGCCGGCGCCTCCGCGCCGACTTGCTCATTGTCGCCAAACCGACTAGCTGTCCCCGGCTTGTTTCATAATATGATCATAATGTCCACATGGGAGGAGCCGGTGAGAATTGCGAAGGTCGACCACTGGCTCGTGCGCATGCCGCTGGCCGAGACCATCCTCTGGGGATCGGGCAAGCGCTCGGGAACCACGCGCCTCATCGTCCGGATCGAAACCGACGACGGGGGCGTCGGTTGGGGCGAGAGCATCTCGTTGCTCGACGCAGTCCCGGCGGTGTTCGCGAACGTCGTGGCGAAGCTCGCGATCGGCTATCCCGTCGCCGATGTGGAGCGGCTGCACCGCAACGTGTTCGGCGCCGGCTATTATCATCACAAGCGCGCGGCCGTGATGGCGACGGCGGCGCTCGAAATGGCGATGTGGGACGCGCTGGGCCGCAGGGCCGGCCTGCCGCTCTGGGCGATGTGGGGCGGCAAATGGCGCGAACGCGTCGAGGCCTCGGCCTATATTTTCGTCAGCGACCCCGCGAAGGTGACGGACACGGCGAAGCGCTTTCTCGATCAGGGCTTCGAGACCTTCAAGATCAAGATCGGCGTCTCCATGGCGAGCGATATTCCGCTGGTCGAGGCCGTGCGCAAAGTGGTGGGCGGGCGCGACGTGCGCGCCGACGTCAACGGCGCCTGGACGCCGGGAACCGCGCGCCGTCAGCTTGCAAAGCTTGGCGACTATGATCTCGCCTATGTCGAACAGCCGCTGGAGCTTGATGATCTCGAAGGGCACGCGGAATTGCGTCGCTGCCAGCTCGTTCCGATCGCGCTCGATGAGAGCGCCTATACGCTGAGCGATGTCGGCAACATCGTGCGATCAGGCGCGGCCGATGTGGTGCTGCTTGATCCGCATGAGGCCGGCGGGCTGTGGCCTGTCATCAAGCAGGCGGCGATCTGCGAATCCGTCAGCATTCCCGTGACGCTGCATTCCGGCGGCGAGCTTGCGCTGTCGCAGGCGGCCTATGTTCATCTCGCCGCGTCGATCCCGAATATGTCGCTCGCGATCGACACCGAGCAGACCTATCTCGCCGGCGACATCGCGCCAGATGGCCCGAAGCTCGATCGCGGCGGGTTCACGCCGCCGGAGCGGCCGGGCCTCGGCGTCGAGCCGGATATTTCGCTGATTGAACGCTACAAGGTCGACGAGATCAGCGGCGCCTATCTCGACCCTGACAAGCCCGGCTGGTTTCCGGTGAAGCCCGCCTACTGAGCTCGCTCAATTGTGTGTGTTGATCCCTTGCTCGCCCGTTCGCCGGCCTTCAGTCTGCGTTGATTGGTTGAACGCCATCGGCGACTGGGGAAGGTCCATGACGAGAATTCGTTTCAAGCTTCTCTTGTCGGCCGCCTTCATGTCCGTGGCCGCCGTCCAGGCGCAACAATCAACGGCTCCGCCCACGCCGCCCTTCATCAACTGGAGCGCCGTGCAAATCAAGACAACGAATTTGGGGCGCGAAACCTATATGCTTGAAGGGCAAGGCGGAAATATCACCGTCGCTGTGGGAAGCGATGGCGTCATCATGATTGACGGACAGTTTGCGCCGCTCTCCGACAAAATAAAGGCGGCGATCAAGGAGATCACGCCGCTGCCGATCAAATATCTCGTGAACACCCATTATCATGGAGATCACACGGGCGGGAACGACAACTTCGCCAAGGATGGCGCGGTCATCGTCGCGCATGACAATATCCGCGTGCGGCTCGCGGCGGGGACCAGGCCAGGTTTGGGCGGCCCGCCGACTCCGCCGCGCGCCGCGGAAGCGCTTCCCACGATGACTTACGTCGGCGGTTCCGTCACCCTTGAGGTGGGAGGGCGGAAGGCGCGGCTCACCCATGTGGCGAACGCGCATACTGATGGCGACACATGGGTTTATTTCGCGGACGCGAATGTGCTGGCGCCCGGCGACACAGTGAATAATCTCAAGCGCTATCAAAATATCGACTTCGCCAATGGCGGCGACGTTCGCGGGATGATCCGCGCGACAGAGACCTATCTCAAGCTGGCGAATGACGAGACCAAGGTTGTCGTCGGGCATGGGCCGCTCGCATCGAAAGCGGATATCCTCGAATTCCACGATATGCTTGTCATCTCGCGAGACCGTATCCAGAAGCTGTTTGATGAAGGAAAGACCGAGCAGGAAGTGATTGATCTGAAGCCGCTGGCCGATCTCGACGTCAAATGGGCTGAGGGCAATCCTCAACTGGCCATCAATCACATTCGCAATGTCTATAATTCCTTCAAGCGCCTTTGAAGCCTGAGAGGCAATTTCCGAAGATTCTCGAATGGTCGCAATTTTGAGGGAACGGGCGGCGGAAGCTTGTTTTCCCGCCCGCCTTCGGGGAGCGGCCGGGCCTCGGCGTCGAGCCCGACACTTCGCTGATCGAACGCTACAAGGTCGACGGCATCAGCGGCGCCTATCTCGACCCTGACACACCCGGCTGGTTTCCGACGAAGCCCGCCTATTGAGGCGGGCCTGTCACAGGCGCAATATCCATGTTATTGTTCGGACATGGAAAAAGCCGACATCCTCGCCACGTTGCGCGCGCACGAAGTCGACCTTCGGTCGCGCGGCGTGCGTCACGCCGCTCTGTTCGGTTCAGTCGCGCGCGGCGAGGCTCGCGCCAGCAGCGACATCGATATTCTCGTCGAGATCGAGCCTGAAGCGGTGCGTGACGTCTATTCCTATGCCGCGCTCAAGACCTATATCGCCGACTTTTTCGACGCGCCCGTCGATGTGGTCGATCGCGCCGCGCTGAAGCCGGGCCTTCGCGGTCCCGCGGAAGCCGACGCTGTCTATGCGTTCTGAGGTCGCTATCTCGTGGCGCGATCTAGCGGATATTGAGCGCGATATCGTGGAAGCCGGCAAGCTTATGGAAGACGTCCCTTTCGACGAGTTCTGTGAGAACAGCTTAGACTGTTATGACGTGATGCGTCGTCTTGAGGTCATCTCAAGCGGCTCACAGCGCGTCCGCAGCCTCCTCGAAGATCGTCATCCTGAAATTCGTTGGGATGCTTTGGCTGCCGCTCGAAAAATTCACGACCCTAGCGATCCTGTCCATCAGATGGCTTGGCAAAACGTCATGGAAGGCTTGTCAGGCTTGAGCCGCGCGATCGGAGATGAGCTTGGGCGAATTGAAGATGGCGGTGCACTCTAGCGCGTCGCACGCACTCACCCGACAGTCTGGCTCGCAATATCCTTCGGCGCCTTTGTCAGCACCTCGGGCGCCGCGCCGACGACGACCGTGTCGTCATGGCGGAATCCACCGAGGCCCCATTCATAGATTCCGGGCTCGGCGGAATAGACCTCGTTTGCGATCAGCGCGCGATTGTTGAACGCCATATCCTCGGGGAATTCGTGGCCAAGCACGCCCATGCCATGGCCGGTGCGATGCAGGATGAGATGGGCGACGCCCTCGCGTTCGAGAACCGCCTGCGCCGCAGCGTCAATTCCCGATACGGGCCGGCCGGCGACGACGGCTTCGCAGGCCGCTTCGTTGGCGGCGCGCGACGCCTCGAACAGTTTAGTCTGCCGCTGCGAAGGCTTGCCGCAGAACCAGGTGCGTTCATTCTCGACGACGAGGCCGTTGATGCGCGGAATGACGATGTTGACGAGGCCATGGCCCGCTTCGATGCGCGCGCCTGAAGAACGGCCGTCGCCATGCGGCGCGCAACTCGCCGGCCCCGACAATGTCCAGCAGCGCATGATTTCGAGATGTTCGCCGGGAAAGCGCCGCGCCGATTCCTCGGCCATCAGAGCCGCCATCGACATGTCGAGCTCCTGCACGAGACGGCCCGGCCTGATGTTTTCGCGATAGCGGTCCTGCACCCAGTCGGAGAGGCCGGCGATCCCGCGCATCAGCGCGATCTCGTCCTCATGCTTCACCCAGCGCAACGCGCGGCAATCGGCCGTCGCGGTTTCGATCTTGAGATGTGGCAGCGCCGTAGTGAGTTTCGCAAAGGGTCCGCCGCCGGCGTCGACGGCGATGCGCGCCTTGTGCAGGCCGCGCTGCTTCAATTTTTCCGCGACGAGATCGACCCACTGGCTCGCCAGCGGCAGGCGCGCGCCGACGCGCGGATGTTCGGCGTAGAAGGAGGCGTCGGTCACCCACAGGCGCTGCCCCTCGCGGGTGAAGCGCCAATGGTTCGTCGACAGCTCGTTCAGAATGGCGAAGGGCTCGCCATTGCGCGGCACGACGCACACGATCGGACGCTCCCAGGGGAGAACGTCCGTCTGGAAATTCGTAGCGAACTGGAAGAAGTCGGCCTGGGTGAAAGCGATGGCGTCGAAGGCTTCGCGATCCATCAACTCCCGCATCAGTCCGAAACGATAGTCCCGGACGGCGGAGCCAAGAAACGCCATCGGGGATTACGCGCCGACCGCGTCGGTGACGCACTTCTTGGTGAAGCTGGTCTTGGCGGCGCCGTTGAGTTTCTTCTCGGCGGCGGAGGTGTCGCAGGTCTTGGCCGCGTCGCTCTCGCACTTCTTCATGAAGCTGGTGAGCGCCGCGCCGGCGAGCTTCTTCTCGGTCGCGGAGGCCTTGCAGGTGTCGGCGGCGGACGCCGCCCCGATGGTGAGGATGAGCGAAGTGGCGATGAGAGCAATGCGCATGGGGTTGTCCTCCTCCTGGGAATGGCAGCCTAGGTCCGTCGCCTGAGTCGGATCAAGGGCGCCTCGCAGGACCGATCGCCGCAAGCTCTTGGCGCGCCGGGCATTTGACGGGGGCCGGCGGTCGCCTACAAGGCGAGCGTCTGAGATCGAGGCGCGGTTGGCGAGAAAACTTCCTCCTTTTGCGGCGTTGCGCGCCTTCGAAGCGCTGGCCCGGAACGGCAGCCTCGCGGCGACTGCCGAGGAGCTGCTGATTTCGCCATCGGCGGTGAGCCATCAGGTCAAGGCGCTCGAAGTGTTCGTCGGCGCGAAGCTCCTGATCCGCGGCGCGTCCGGCATGAAGCTGACCGAACCGGGCCGGGCGCTGTTCGCCGGCCTCGTTGAGGCGCTCGACAAGATCGAGGCCAGCACGATGGGCGTCGCGGACTATCGCGAGGCCGGTTCGCTGACCGTGCATCTCTATCATTCGCTGGCGCAGCTCTGGCTCATCCCGCAGCTTTCGGAATTCCTCGACAGCAATCCCGGCCTCGCCGTGACCTGCGTCACCAAGCCGGAGGAGGTCGATTTCTCCGGCTCGACCGTCGACGTGGCGATCCGCTACGCCCGCGAACGGCCGGCGGAGCCGCTGGCGGAGAAGCTGATCGACGAGGTGATCTATCCCGTCGTCTCGCCGGGCTATCTCCGCAGCAGCGGCCCGATCGAGACGCCGCAGGATCTCATCGGCAAGCGGCTGATCGGCTGCGAGCACCAGATCCAGGAATGGGCCTATTGGTTCGAGGCGGTCGGGATCGACCCCGCCAACGGCCGGCCGCAGATCGTGTTCGACACGCGCAATCAGGCGCTGCAGGCGGCGGCGGAAGGCATCGGCGTCGCCATCAACCGCCGTCCCTCAGGCGACCTCATGATGCAGCGCGGCATCCTTGTCGCTCCGGTCGACATGCGGATTGCGACCGGCATGGCCTATTACATTATCGCGCCCCAGCGCTCGGCGACGTCGCCGCGGGTCAAGCTGTTCTCGGCCTGGCTGGCCTCGATCAGCGCCGGGCTGCGCGACGAGGCGGCGCACAAATAGCAGGCGGGGGCGCCGCGCCATTGCGCGCGCCGCCCTTCTCCCGATGCAAACCGCCCTCCGATTCACGCCGCTTGAATTTTTTCAAATTGATGACGCGCCCCAGCGCTCTAGCCTGTCTCTTGTGATCATGTCGGCCTCTTCAATTCCCCGCGTCCGCGCCAGCGATGGCGCGCGGCCGAACGCGCGGCTGATCTGATGGACCTCTATTCCGGCTGGCGCCTCGCAAAGGAGGCTCTTGGAGGCCATCTCGGCTGGAAGCCGGCCTGGCGCGACGCCGCGCCGAAAGCGCAGTACCAGGTCGTGATCGTCGGCGGCGGCGGCCACGGTCTCGCGACCGCCTATCGCCTGGCGAAGGAATATGGCGTCACCGACGTCGCCGTGCTTGAGAAGGGCGCGATCGGTCTCGGCAATGTCGGCCGCAACACGACGATCATTCGCTCGAACTATTTCTCGTCGGAGAATGTCCGCTTCTACGAAACGTCGCTCAAGCTGTGGGAGCGCTTCGAGCAGGAGATGAATTTCAACGCGATGGTCAGCCAGCGCGGAACAATCAATCTCTATCATACCGACGGACAGCGCGATCTCTTCGCTCGTCGCGCCAACACGATGCGGCTGGAAGGCGTCGATGTCGAGCATGTCGACAAGGCCGGCGTGAAGATGCTCGCGCCTCTCGTCGATGTCGAGAATGGCCGCTATCCCGTGCTCGGCGGATTCCTGCAGAAGCGCGGCGGCACAGTGCGGCACGACGCCGTCGCCTGGGGCTACGCCCGCGCCGCCAGCGCGCGCGGCGTCGACATCGTGCAGCAATGCGAGGTGACCGGCGTTCGCCGCGAGGGCGCGCGCGCTGTCGGCGTCGAGACCACGCGCGGCTTCATTGCCGCCGACAAGATCCTGTTCGCGGTCGCCGGCCATTCCTCGCGGCTCGCCGCCATGGCGGGCTTCCGGCTGCCGATCGAAACCCATGTGCTGCAGGCCTTCGTGACCGAAAGCATCAAGCCGACGCTCGATTGCGTCGTCACCTATGGCGCCGGCCATTTCTATGTCAGCCAGTCCGACAAGGGCGGGCTCGTCTTCGGCGGCGCCATCGACGGCTGCAACACCTATGCGCAGCGCGGCGGCTTCACCATGCAGGAGGAGGTGATGGCGGCCGGCGCTACGCTGATGCCGGCGCTGTCGCGCCTGCGCGTGCTGCGCCAGTGGGGCGGCGTGATGGATATGAGCATGGATGGCAATCCCATCATCTCGCGCACGCCGGTCGAAAACCTCTTCGTCAATGGCGGCTGGTGCTATGGCGGCTTCAAGGCGATTCCCGCCGGCGGCGTCGTCACCGCCCATCTCGTCGCGACGGGCAAGCCGCATCCGCTCGGCGCGCATTTCGGACTCGATCGTTTTCGCGAGGGCCGCACCATCGACGAGCGTGGGGTCGGCCCCTCGCCATGGGCGCACTAGGGCCTGTTGACAGTTATGATTTGGAGCGTGGTGTGAGAGCCAATCGTCCAGCTTCAGGAGCGCGATCGCCGAAAGGGTTATTCCCTTTCAAGATCGCGCGACGCCAAGATGGGCGATTGGCGCCACACCCCTTCGGGGCGCGGCGGATTTCGGCTCTGAATGCGTTGAAAAGCCCTTGTGGCGGAGAACGCCACGGCGGTCTTTTCGCCTGTTCAGCGCCAAAATCCGCGTCGCGCCACGCCCAAATCCTAACTGTCAACAGGCCCTAATGCTGCGCATCGCCTGTCCCCATTGCGGCCCGCGCGACGATGTCGAATTCCGTTATCGCGGCGATGCGACGCTTGCGCGTCCGGCGGCGGATGCGGGCGTTGACGCGTTCGCATCCTATGTGTTCGAGCGCGACAATCCCGCCGGCTGGCATGTCGAATGGTGGCAGCATGTGCAGGGATGCCGGCGCGTGCTGAAGGTTGTGCGCCATACGCTGACGCATGAGATCGCCGCCGTCGGCGAGGCGAACGACGAATTGCGCATTCCCGATGCGGGGGCGAAGTCGTGAGCGGCTATCGTCTCGGTTCAGGCGGGCGCGTCGCGCGCGACTCCGCCATCACATTTCGCTTCGATGAGCAGAACTATCACGGCTTTGCCGGTGACACGCTGGCCTCGGCGCTGCTGGCGAACGGCGTGCGGCTGATGGGCCGCAGCTTCAAATATCACCGCCCGCGCGGCGTCATGACTGCGGCCCCCGAAGAGCCATCCGCTTTGGTGGAGCTTGGCGAAGGCGCTAAGCGCTCGCCGAATACGCCTGCGACCATGATCGAGCTGCGCAACGGGCTCGTCGCCGCGAGCCAGAATCGCTGGCCGTCGCTGTCGTTCGATTTCATGTCGATCGGCGGCGCTTTCGCGCGGTTCCTGCCGGCGGGCTTCTACTACAAGACCTTCATGTGGCCGGCCTCGTTCTGGGAAAAGCTTTACGAGCCGGCGATCCGCCGCGCGGCGGGCCTCGGACGCATCGCGGACGGCGCCGATCCCGATCACTATCATCACGTCCATCGCCATTGCGATATTCTCATCGTCGGAAGCGGCGCCGCAGGGCTTGCTGCGGCGCGCGAAGCGTCGGCTTCCGGCGCGCGTGTGATCCTCGCTGAACAGGATTTTGAGCTGGGCGGCGGCCTCCTCGTCGAGCCCGGTATGGCCGACGACCTCAAGGCGCAGATCGCGGCGCTCGCGTCGCGCGACAATCTGGAAATTCTCACACGCACGACCGTTGTCGCCGCCTACGACCATGGCGTGTTCGCCGCGATCGAACGCAGTGTTGAAGACACAGGCGCGCGCGAAAGGCTGCATCTCATTCGCGCGCGCCGCGCCATCTTCGCAACGGGTGCGATCGAACGACTCATCGCCTTCCCCGGCAATGATCGGCCGGGCGTGATGCTGGCTTCGGCCGCGCGCGCCTATTGCAATCGCTGGGGCGTCGCGGTCGGCCAGCGCGTCGCTTTGTTCGCGGCGAATGATGACGCCTACGCGACTGCGCGCGATCTTGCCGAGGCTGGAGTCGAGATCGTGGCGATCATCGATCCGAGAACGGACAGCGCCGCGGCAGGCGAAGCTGTGAAGGCTGGGCTGACCGTGATGCCCGGCTGCGAAGTGAGCGGCGTCGATGCCGGCCGCGATGGCGTGCGCGCCATCCGCGTGCGCCGCCGCAATGGCGCGCCTGTCGCAACCGTGATCGCCGATGCGCTGTGCGTGTCGGGTGGATTTTCGCCGCATGCGCATCTCGCCAGCCAGGCGCAGACGCCGCTCGTGTGGCGCAACGATATTTCCGCCTTTGCGCCCGGCGAAGAAACGGGCCTCACGCGCTCCGCCGGCGCTGCGCGCGGAATTTTCGGCGTCGCGCGCGCGGCTGCCAATGGCGCGGACATCGGGCGCGCGGTCGCGGCGTCGCTGGGTTTCGCCGCAAGCGTGGCATCGGCACCGGAAGAGAAAACAGTGCCAGCCGCGAACACCTTTCCGCTCTGGGAAGTCCGCGCAGACGGAAAATCCTTCGTCGATCTCCAGAACGACGTCACCGCCGATGATATCAGGCTCGCGCATCGCGAAGGCTACACCCATGTCGAGCACGCCAAGCGTTACACGACGCATGGCATGGCGACGGATCAGGGGAAGATCGGCGGGCTTGTCGGCTCCGCGGTGCTGGCGGACGCGCGCGGCGAGCCGATCGCGAAGGTTGGTCTCTCGCGCATGCGGCCTTATGCGCAGCCCGCCACATGGGGCGCGCTCGCGGGCGCCGATGTTGGCGCGCATTTCAAGCCGAAGCGCCGGCTGCCTTTGCATGACTGGCACGCGCGCAACGGCGCCGTGTTCACCAATATCGGAATCTGGCTGCGGCCTCTCGTCTATTCCCCCGCTGGCGACACAAGCTGGGGGCCGGTGCTGGACGAGGCGCGCGCTGCGCGGCGTTCGGTCGGCGTCACCGATATGTCCTCGCTCGGCAAGATCGACGTGCAAGGGCCGGACGCGGCGACATTTCTCGATCGCATCTACGCCAACACCTTTTCGACTTTGCCGGTTGGCCGCGCGCGCTATGGAATCATGCTGCGCGAAGACGGCATGATGCTTGATGACGGCACGACGTCGCGGCTCGCGCACGATCATTTCCTCGTCACGGCGACGACGCAGAAAGCGCCTGACGTTCTCGAACATATGGAATGGCATCTCGCGACCGTCTGGCGCGACCTCGATGTGACGCTGACCAATGTTGCGGATCACTGGGCGCAATTCGCCGTCGCGGGACCGAATGCGCGGCGCGTGGTCGAGCGCATCGTCAAAGCCGATATGTCGAACGAGGCCGCGCCTTTCATGGCGGTCGGCGAAGCCGATATCGCCGGCGTTCCCGGCCGCTGGTTTCGCATCTCATTCTCGGGCGAACTCGCTTACGAAGTGGCCGTCCCCGCCTGTCATGCCGAGCATGCCTGGACGGCGATTCTGGAAGCCGGAAAGGAATTCGAGATCAGGCCCTATGCGCTCGACGCGCTCAATGTCATGCGCATCGAGAAGGGACATGTCACCGGCGGCGAGATCAACGGCCAGACCACGGCCGCTGATCTCGGCTTCGGCCGCATGCTGAAGAAGTCGGGCGATTTCGTCGGCGGCGCCTTGAGCCAACGGCCGGGACTTCTCGATCCCGCGCGGTTGCAGCTTGTGGGCCTTGCGCCGGTCGATGTCACGAAGCGCCTGCGCGGCGGCGCGCATTTCGTCGGGCTCGATGGCAAGGCGCCGAGCCAGGGCTATGTCACCGCCGCCTGCATGGCCTGCGAAGGCGAGGGCTGGATCGGCCTCGGCCTTCTCTCGGGCGGTCATGCGCGTCACGGCGAGCGCGTGATCGCGGCGTCGCCTGTTTTTGACGAGTTCATAGAAGTCGTCATCGGCAGCCCGCACCGCGTCGATCCGGAGAATCTTCGTGTCCGCGCCTGAGCCGATGTCGCCGCTCGCCGCTTATCTCAAGCCGCACGCCGCGGAGAGCGCCGGCGTGACGATCTGCGAGCGGCCCGTCGCCTTCGCGGAAATCGTCGCGCGGCGCGGCCGCGCTGCGGAATTGTCCGCGGCGTTGAAGACAGCTTTCGGGTTTGATGCGCCGGCCGCCGGCCGATCCGCGCGCAACGTTGATGTCGAAGCGCTGTGGATCGCGCCTGATACCGTTCTCATTGTTGGCGCAGCGCCGGCGATCTCGCGCCTGCGCAATGCGCTCGCGCGCGATGTCGCGGCCTTCGTCGATCAGAGCGGCGGCTATGGCGTGTTGCGCATTTCTGGTCCCCGCGCGCGCGAAGCGCTCGCAAAGGGCTGCCGCATCGATCTGCATCCGTCGGCCTTCGGATCGGGCCATGTCGCGCGCACGATCATGGCGCAGATGCCCGTCGCCATTCATCAGCTCGATGACGCGCCGACATTCGATCTCATCATTCCCCGGACGCTCGCTGTCTCCTTCGCCGATTTCGTGACAGAATCGGCCGAGGAGTTCGGGTTGAGCGTCCTGCCTCCTCTCCAGTCGAAAGCGGAAACGCCATGAAGAGCCATGCCAGAGTCGTCGTGATCGGCGGCGGCGTCGTCGGATGCTCGGTGCTCTACCATCTCGCGAAAGCGGGCTGGAAAGACCTCGTCCTGCTCGAAAAGAACGAGCTGACCTCGGGCTCGACATGGCACGCGGCCGGCGGCGTCACCACGCTCAATTCCGACGCCAACGTGTCGCGCCTGCAGAAATACACCTTCGATCTCTATCGCGAGCTTGAAGCCGCGACGGGTCTCTCCTGCGGCCTGCACCACAATGGCGGCATCTATCTCGCGGCGACCAATGGCGAGATGGATTTCATCAAATTGATCCACAGCCGCGCGCGCTATCTCAAGATGCAGACGGAGCTGATCTCCGTCGCCGAGGCGAAGAAGCGCAACGTCCTCATCGCCGAAGAATTCTTCAAGGGCGCGCTGTGGCGCGAAGACGGCGGCCATGTCGATCCCTGGATGGTGACGCAGGCCTATGTCGCAGCCGCGAAGGCGCTTGGCGCGGAAGTCGAACGCTTCACGAAAGTCACCGCGCTCGATCAGCAGCCGGATGGCTGGCGCGTCACCACCGACAAGGGCGTGATCGAGGCGGAGCATGTGGTGAACGCCGGCGGCTTATGGGCGCGCGAGGTCGGGCGTCTCGTCGGCCTGTCATTGCCGGTGCTGGCGATGGAGCATCACTACATCGTCACCGAGGCGGTGCCGGAACTCGCGGGCCAGACGCGCGAGATCATCAACACCACCGATTTCGCCGGCGAAATCTATCTCAGGCAGGAAGGGCTGGGCGTTCTCCTCGGCACCTATGAGCAGGCGTCGGTTCCCTGGTCGGAGAAGGTTACGCCCGATGATTTCCACAGCCAACTCCTGCCGAGCGATATCGAGCGCATCGCGCCCGAGCTGGAGCGCGGCTTCAAGCATTTCCCGGCGCTGTCGAAGGTCGGCATCAAGAAATCGGTCAACGGTCCCTTCACTTTTGCGCCGGATGGAAATCCGCTCGTCGGCCCGGTGCAGGGCTTGCCGAATTTCTGGCTCGCCTGCGCCGTGATGGCGGGCTTCAGTCAGGGTGGCGGCATCGGCCTCGTGCTCTCGCGCTGGATGACGGAGAACGATCCCGGTCAGGACGTGCTCGCCATGGACGCCGCGCGCTTCGGCCTCTTCGCCACGCAAAAATATACGCGCATCAAGGTCGAGGAGAATTATCGTCGCCGATTCCGCCTCGCTTATCCCAATGAGGAAATGCCAGCGGCGCGGCCTTATCGGCGCACGCCCGTTTACGACAAGCTCGAACAGAGCGGCGCCGTGTTCGGCGCGAATTTCGGGCTGGAGAACGCGCTGTGGTTCGCGCCCTCCGGCGTCGAACGTTATGAGACTCCGACCTATCGCCGCTCGAACGCCTTCGAGCATGTGCGCGCGGAATGCCATGCGGTGCGCACGTCGGTTGGTCTCTACGAAACCTCGAATTATGCGAAATACGAAATTACCGGCAAGGGCGCGCGCAAATGGCTCGACCACGTTTTCGCCTGTCGCATCCCGAAGCCCGGCCGCATGGCGATCGCGCCGATGCTGAGCCCGCGCGGCCGCATCATCGGCGATCTCTCGATCGCCTGCCTTGCGGAGGATCGTTATCTCATCGTCGGCTCCGGCTTCGCCGAAGCGTTCCACATGCGCTGGTTCTCGCGCTCCAATCCGCCCGATGACGTTTTCGTGCGCAGCGCCTGCTCGACGCTGACGGGATTTGCGATTTCCGGCCCGAATGCGCGCAGCGTGATCCAGAAGCTCGTCGATGACGATATGAGCAACGACAAGTTCAAGTTCTTCGCGGTGCGCGAGACGGCGGTTGGCCTGTCGCCGGCGATTCTGCAGCGCTGCGGCTTCACTGGCGAATTGGGTTACGAACTCTGGGTGACGCCGGATTATCAGGTTCAGCTCTATGACGATCTCATGGAAGCCGGCGCCGAATTCGGCATGAAGCTCTATGGCGGCCGCGCCATCTCCTCGCTCCGGCTTGAAAAGAACTACGGCTCCTTCAACAAGGATTTCCGGCCGGACTACACGCCGGCGGAAACCGGGCTCGACGCTTTCGTCGATTTCGCCAAGCCCGATTTCGTCGGCAAGGCGGCTGTCATGAAGGAAAAGGAAGAAGGGCCGAAGAAGCGTTTCGTGATGATGGTGGTCGATGCGCCGCACGCCGATGTCGTGGGTTATGAGGTGATCCTGAAGAACAGGGAGCCCGTCGGCCATGTCACGTCGGGCGGCTTCGGCCATTGGGTCGGCAAGAGTCTCGCTTGCGGCTATGTCCCGACGGAGCTGGCGCGCGACGGCGAAGAGCTTGCGATCGACATTCTCGGACAGGAGTGCCGCGCCGTGATCACGGCGAAGGCGCTGCATGATCCACAGGGCGGACGCCTGCGCGCATGACGGATGATGCGAGCCCCTGCGTCAATGTCTGCGTGGTCGATCCGGTGACGGGCTTCTGCATCGGTTGCGGACGCACGATCGCGGAAATCGCGGGCTGGATCGGCATGTCGTCGGGGGAGCGCATCGCGGTGAAGGACAAGCTGACGGACCGCCTGAAGACGATGACTTCGCGCGCCGCGCGGAAAGGAGGGCGGAATGCTCGCGCAACGTCTCGCTAAAACGCCGGTGCTGCTCGCCGACGGCGCCACGGGCACCAACCTCTTCGACATGGGGCTGATGTCAGGCGACGCGCCGGAATTGTGGAATGATGTTCATCCCGATCGCATCGGCGCGCTGCATCGCAGTTTCGTCAACGCCGGCGCCGACATCATTCTCACCAATTCCTTCGGCTGCAATGCGCGGCGCCTCAAGCTGCATAACTTGCAGAACCGCACGCATGAACTGAACCGGAAAGCCGCGGAGCTCGCGCGCGAAATCGCCGACGCTTCGGGGCGTCAAGTCGTTGTCGCGGGATCGGTCGGGCCGACGGGCGATCTCTTCACGCCTCTCGGCGCGTTAACCGAAGAAGAAGCGATCGAAGTCTTTGTCGAGCAGATCGAAGGTCTGCGCGATGGCGGCGCGGATGTCGTCTGGATCGAGACCATGTCGGCGGCGGAAGAAATTCGCGCCGCGGCGACCGCGGCCGGCAAGGTCGGCATGCCCTATACGGTGACCGCGAGCTTCGATACGGCGGGCCGGACCATGATGGGCGTGCCGCCGCGCGCGCTGCTCGATTTCGCGACTGCGCTTGCGCCGCCGCCGCTGGCCGTCGGCGCGAATTGCGGCGTCGGCGCGTCCGATCTCGTCGCCTCGATTCTCGCCATGAGCGAGGAAACGCCGGAGACGCCGTTGATCGCGAAAGCGAATGCTGGCGTGCCGACCGTGCATGGCGATCACGTTCATTATTCCGGCACGCCGGAAACCATGTTCGCCTACGCGCATCTCGCGATCGATGCCGGCGCGCGCATCGTCGGCGGCTGCTGCGGCACATCGCCGAAGCATCTCGCGGCGATGCGTCGGGCGCTTGACGCGCATATGAATGGCGCCCGGCCCGAAATGTCCGATGTCGTCGCGGCGCTTGGTCCGCTGGTGTCGCCGCCTTCGGCGCAGGAGCCCGCGGCGAGACGCGGCGCGCGCCGGCGCGGAACAACGTGAGGAGCGCATCATGAGCGAACCCGCAGCTCCCCGCCGTCGCGAACGCGCCCGAGGCGCGCGCTCGACCGGTCCTTCGACCGCGCCGCTGCCGCGGCTCGTCAATCGCTGGGCGCCTGTCGAGATTCTGTCCGTCGAGCAGGTCGAGCGGATCATCGACGCCGGCTATCGCGTGCTCGAGGAAGCGGGCCTCGAAATCCGCAGCGAAAAAGTGCGCGATCTCTATCGCAAGGCTGGCGCGATCGTCGACGATGAGAGCGGCGTCGTCCGCATCGGCCGCGACATCATCGAGGCGCTGCTGCCGCATGCGCCGGAAAGCTTCGTGCTCGGCGCGCGCAACCCCGAACGCGATCTCCATGTCGGCGGCAACGTCGTTAATTTCGGCCCGGTCAATGGCGCGCCGCATATTTCCGATCTCGAGCGCGGCCGTCGTTATGGCGATCTCGAAGCGTTCCGCGATATTCTGAAGATCACACATGCGCTGGGCATCCTGCACTGGCAGGGCGGCGTGGTGGTCGAGCCGGTCGATATTCCCGTGCCCGTGCGCCATCTCGAAATGTATCGCGCGCATATCGAATGCGCCGACATCGTTTGGGGCGCGCGCGGCGTCGGCGCTCCGCAGGCGACGGACGCGATCGCGCTGTCCGCCATTGAGCATCAATGCTCGATCGATGATCTTGCGGCGCGGCCGACGCTCATGTCGATCACCAACGTCAATTCGCCGCGCCGCGTTGACGAGGAAATTCTCGATAACATCATGATCATGGCCGAGCACGGCCAATGCGTCTGCATCACGCCGTTCACGCTGATGGGCGCCATGGCGCCGGTCACGCTCGCCGGCGCGCTGACGCAGCAGACCGCGGAAGCGCTTGGCATCATCGCGCTCTGCCAGATAATCCGGCC
This sequence comes from Terrirubrum flagellatum, assembly GCF_022059845.1. GTDB lineage: Bacteria > Pseudomonadota > Alphaproteobacteria > Rhizobiales > Beijerinckiaceae > Terrirubrum > Terrirubrum flagellatum. Next base: position 226,489 of record NZ_CP091854.1, read on the forward strand.
GGGCGCGCCCTGCATTCTCGGCGGCTTCACCTCGAACGTGGACATGCGCACGGGCTCGCCGGCTTTCGGCACGCCGGAATATGTCAACGCGACTTTGGCGACGGCGCAGATCGGCAGGCGTCTCAAGCTTCCTGTGCGCACCAGCGCCGTGAACGCCTCGCCTGCGGTCGATGCGCAAGCGACCTATGAGACGGCGTTCTCGCTTTGGGCCGGAATCATGAGCCACAGCCATCTCATCAATCACGCCGCCGGATGGCTCGAAGGCGGTCTCGCGGCGTCGCTCGAGAAGATCGTCGTCGACGCCGAGATGCTGCGCGGCTGGGCCGAGATGCTGAAGCCCGTCGAGTTCACCGATGACGACATCGCGCTCGACGCGATCAAGGAGATCGCGCCGGGCGGACATTTCTTCGGCTCGCCGCACACGCTCGCGCGCTACGAGAACGCGTTCTACCGGCCGATCCTGTCGGACTGGTCGAACTACGAGAACTGGCGCGACGCCGGCGCGAAATCCGCGACCGATCGTTCGCTCGATCTCTGGAAGAAATATCGCGATCAGTATCAGGCGCCGCCGCTCGACCCCGCCGTGGCGGAAGCGGTCGGCGCCTACATTGCCAAACGCAGGGAGGAGATTGGCGCATGAAGATCACCGCCATCCGCGCAACGCCGATCAACCTGCCGATCGAGGCGCCCTATCTCTGGTCCTTCGGCTGGCTGCCCGGTTCGTCGCGCACCGTCGTCGAAGTCGAGACCGACGAGGGGCTCGTGGGGCTCGGCGAAGCGGCCTCCTATCTCGCGGTCGACATCATCAATCGCGCCATCGCGCCGAAACTGATTGGCCGCGATCCCATCGATATCGCCGGCGCGGAATTGCTTTGTCTTCCCGCCTGGCGCGGCGTGACGACGGCGATCGATTTCGGATTGATCCGCGCTTTTGGCGCCGTCGAACTCGCGCTGTGGGACATTAGGGGCAAGGCGTGGGGCCGGCCGCTTTATGATCTGCTTGGCGGCGCGGTGAGGAAAGACATCACCTTCACCGATTATTTCGGCTTCCGCATGAAGCAGGGCGACAAGGGCGGCGAGATGACGCCGGAAGCGGTCGTCGATTACTGCATGGGTCTCAAGGAGACCTGCGGCACCACCTATTTCGAGGGCAAGATTGCGACGCGCGACCCCGGCCCGAGCATCGAGATGATGCGTCAGCTCCGCAAGGCGCTGGGGCGCGATGCGATGTTGCGGCTCGACGCCAACATGTCTTACTCCGTGACGGAGGCGATCCGTATCGCCAAGGCGCTCGAAGACGTCGATATCAGAAACTGGGAGGAACCCTGCGCGACGTTCGAGGAGCTGGCGCTGCTGCGCAAGCACACGGCGATTCCGTTCTCGGTCCACAATATCGACATCCAGCGCGCGGTGGCGCTCGGCACGCCGGAAGCGTTCTGCACCGACGTCAATGTCCATGGCGGCGTCGGCCGCACCTCGCGCTTCATCGGCGCCTGCGAGGCGATGGGCATCGATTTCTGGTGCTATAGCGCCAACACCGGCATCGGCAGCGCAGCCTACATGCATCTCACCGCTTCGCATCAGTGGATTCGCGAGCCGAGCCAGTCGCTGTTCCGCATGCAGCCGCTCGATGTGATCGAGGAAGGTCCGTTCAGGCCTGAGAATAACATCGTGCGCGTGCCGGAGGGGCCGGGACTTGGCGTGACGTTGAGCCGCGAGAAACTTAGCTATTGCCACAAGCTGTTCGTCGATAATGGGCCGATGAACCAGCACTACGATCCGGAAATGGAAGGCCGCTTTCGGCGGCTGCCGCTGGCGTAGATCGCCGGCGCTATTGCTAGAGCATGGCGCGAAAAAGTGGGAACCGGTTTTTCGCGAAAGCCATGCTCTCAATTTTTGGAATCGATCACGTTCCCGCATTTTGATTGTTTCAATCAAAATGCGGCGTGATCCAGGGGAGGGCGATGGCTGAAATCTTCAAGGATTTGCGCAAGCGCGAATATCTCAATGCGGAGGGCGCGGACAAGCCGCTGAAAAGCCCGCTCCCGCATGAGACGCTGATGCGCGCGCGCGCTTACCGAAAAGAGCGATTGCGCCAGCAGGTCGTCGCGCATGATTGCGCGGCGATCCTGCTCTATGACCCCTGCAACATCCGCTATGCGCTCGACGTGTCGAACATGCAGGTCTGGATGCTGCATAACGCGTCGCACTACGCGCTTCTGTTCGCGGACGGCCGCGGAATCGCCTTTGAGTATCGTCGCTCCGAACATCTGGCGAAGGGCATCGAAACGGTCGACGAGATCCGCACCGCGCGCACCTGGTTCTACATGACCGCGGGCGACCGCGCCGAGGAGCGGCTCAACGCCTGGGCGGATGAGATCGTCGATGCGCTGCGCGAGCGCGGCGGCGGCAACATGCGGCTCGCCGTCGACAAGCTCGAACCGGCCGGCGTCGACGCGTTGCGGAAGCGTGGCGTGACGCTGATCGAGGGGCAGGAGGTCGCGGAGAAGGCGCGCGTCATCAAGAGTGCGGACGAGCTTGCGCTGATGCGCTGGACGATTCGCGTCTGCGAAGCCGGGATGGCGCGCATGTATGAGGCCTCGCTGCCCGGCAAGACCGAGAACGAGATCTGGGCCGAGCTCCATTTCGAGAATGCGCGCTCGGGCGGCGAATGGCTGGAGACGCGGCTTCTCGCCTGCGGCCGTCGCACCAATCCCTGGTTCCAGGAATCGTCCGATGCGGTGTGCGAAGAAGGCGCGATGCTTGCATTCGACACCGACATGATCGGACCCTACGGCTATTGCGCCGACCTCTCGCGCTCATGGACCATCGGCCATGTCAGGCAGTCGCCGCGACAGCGGACTGACTACGCTGCGGCGCGCGAACAGATCGAACATAATGTCAGCGTGCTCCGCGCAGGCATGCCCTTCTCCGAATTCCATGAGAAGTGCTGGAAAATCCCTGAGAAGTATCGCGCCTGCCGTTATGGGCTTGCGCTCCATGGCGTCGGCATGGCGGATGAGTGGCCGTCGGTGCCGAACCATATCGACGCCGAGCGCGCCTATGCCGGCCGCTTGGAAGAGAACATGGTCGTCTGCGTCGAGAGCCTGATCGGCGAGGAGAATGGACCGGAATGCATCAAGCTTGAGACCCAGGTTCTGATCACGGCGAACGGCGCGGAGCCGCTCGACAGCTTTCCATATGAGGAGATTTGAAGCCTGGCTTAGGGATTCCGCTTGCGGCGGCCCGCCCGCTGGTCTTCGATAGAGTCAAGAGAAACGAAATGCCCATCAAACAGGAGGGTTGCC